>NZ_JAVJNG010000080.1:0-441 GCF_038806185.1 Domibacillus sp. 8LH
AAAACACGGGGTGTTTTTAATGGAAGATAAAAATTTAAAACGTTGACGTTTATTTTGTTCAGTTTTCAAAGATCAATTCACTTTTCTGTCGTATCGGACAGCTAAATAATCATATCATTTACTGGTTTACAAGTCAACACTTTAAAAGAAAAATATTATTCATTCAAAATGATGAAGATGTAAATCAGTTTGTTCGAGCCGCCTTATTTACTGGCGGATTCATAATATAACATAAGCTTTCTTGCGAAATCAATAGGAATTTATTGAAAATATTATTTTCTCAAAATAATATATCGACTGCTCCCAAATTTCACAAATTCTGCATTCACTAAACAGAATGACGAAAGTCATCAAAGCAAATAATATGGAGGCGGCAACCGGACTCGAACCGGTGGTAAAGGTTTTGCAGACCTTGGCCTTACCGCTTGGCTATGCCGCCTT
>NZ_JAVJNG010000081.1:0-435 GCF_038806185.1 Domibacillus sp. 8LH
CCTCACTTTAGGAGACTTACATCGTTAGTATGTGCAAGGAGGAGAATCATCTGCATGGGAATTTTTATCATGTAATAGCTGGCAATATGTATTACAGTTGAATCATAGCAGACGAAGATAAACAGGAGGTGTGAGGCAGGTGAGGCCGAATTTATCAGGAGAGTTGCTCGATACTTTCAAGGTCAAACACGTGGTTCATGCAATCAGTGGGATTAAACCAAACCCCACTGATTGCAGTTTCCCTTTATCTGTTTCTGTCACCGCCGAGGATGTCAAATAAGCCTCCGGCAATGCTTCCTTCACCTTTTGAGCCGCCTCTTTCTGGCGCTGCGGCAAATATCCGACTAGCCAATCTGCTGAATGGAAGGGATTGAACCCACACTGTACCAGGGCCTCTTAATGTAGCAAAGAAAAGGCCTTCTCCTCCGAATAGGG
>NZ_JAVJNG010000082.1:0-430 GCF_038806185.1 Domibacillus sp. 8LH
ACCAAAATGACAAATAACAATATTAAAATCGTGGACAATCGCATTCAGCTGCCGAAACTCGGCTGGATTCGTTTTTCTAAGTCCCGAAACATCGAAGGTGACATTAAGCGTGTCACCGTGCGCCGAAGCAGCACCGGCCGGTATTCTATTTCGGTCATTTGCGAGATGCCTTATTCCCCGTACAAACCAAGCACCAAGGATGCCGTTGGCATTGATCTGGGAGTAAAAGAGTTTGCCGTGCTCTCCAACGGTGAATCCATTGCCAACCCGAAATACTATCAAAAATACGAAAAGCGATTAGCCTTTCTTCAGCGTGCGTTTGCACGTAAAAAAGAAGGTTCGAAATCATGGGGAAAAAATAAAGCCCAGATTGCTAAACTGCACGAAAAAATCAAACACACAAGAGAAGATTTTCTTCACAAGCTGACGA
>NZ_JAVJNG010000083.1:0-411 GCF_038806185.1 Domibacillus sp. 8LH
GCCTTCACCTGACCGAGCAGGCTCACCGAGGGTTCGAACGCGTCGATCCGCTCGACGATCCGGTCGAGGTCGGTACGCAGCGTGGGTGTGGCATCGCTGGCGAGCTCCAGCAGGGCCTCGCGGATGCGGCCGAGGCTCGCCCGGTAGCTCTCCAGCTCCTCGAACGCCGGCCGCCCCAGGGGAGAGACAGGCTCGGTCTTCTCGGCGAAATCGCGCACATTCCATCTCCGCAGCCGGGCCATCTCCGCAGTCGGGCGACCCGTCGGTCCACGCCCGAGGCGGGACCGGCCGTCTCGCCATCCGCATAGGACTTCAGTGATGGCGGGGGAATGTGATGCAAAATTACCCCCAACCCCCGCTCTTATACACATCCGACGCTGCCGGCGACCCCTTACGTGTGGGCTTTCGCTT
>NZ_JAVJNG010000084.1:0-408 GCF_038806185.1 Domibacillus sp. 8LH
AGTCTTTCGTCTCGTTCGTATTTTAACTTTATCTGTAAAATTTCTTTACTTTGTGCTGATTTTGTTTTAGTAGATGAAAATGGTAACTCAGTTGAAGCCTTTGCCCAGGAAGACTTTCAAGAAGATGACTATGTAGCTAAACTTTCTTAATAGTTCTCAACCCCTCATATAATCAAATACTAGATCCAAAAAGTAAAGCAGAGGAACCTATTTCTTCTGCTTTTTGTGTACCTTCATTTTTTATCATTAACATTCACTATATTCTGAATCCTACACTACCGATTATGTATTTACTAAATGCTGGTAAATGTGTGGTTTTAACCCGGAGCAACCATTCCGTAAGGCTTCTTCTTTAACAACTGAAGGGAAACCGTAAATGGACCCTACACTCGGATTCGTTTAACTAAC
>NZ_JAVJNG010000085.1:0-402 GCF_038806185.1 Domibacillus sp. 8LH
CTCCTTCTCTTTCACAATTATTTTCTATCATTTTTATAATATCCAGTTCCGTTACAATGATGGCATCCGTTGCCGTTGCAAGGTGTGCAGATATATAGTTTCATTATTTTCCCCTCCTTTTTTACAGCAGTGATACAACCTTTTTTCTCGTTTCAATTGAGGTACTTCAATTCTTTCAACGTCTAAAAACTCTTCACCTAAAAATCTAGTTTTTTAAATAGTAAATATTTTCTGCCTTTTTATTATTTCCAGTCCGTCATATAATAAACATTTACTGATAAAGATAGTTAGATTTACACAAATAAGTAGGTTTTTTGGATTGTCTGGAGAGCGTAAAATATTTTGTGTAAATGAGTAAATAGAAAAAGGAAGACCTTTTCTTGTAGAATTGAATCACCACAA
>NZ_JAVJNG010000086.1:0-400 GCF_038806185.1 Domibacillus sp. 8LH
TGGGTATAATATCGTAATTGACGCAGGGCATGGAGGAAAAGATCCAGGCGCCATTGGACTAAATGGTACGGAAGAAAAAACAGTAAATAGTCAAACAGCAAGCGAAGTTGCTAAAGTCTTAAGCGCTAAGGGAGCTACTGTCATTCAAACTAGAAGCAAGGACACCTTCCTCTCACTCGACAGGCGCGCAGAGATAAGCAACACCTATAATACAGATGCGTTTATTAGTATTCATTATAACGCGTTTCCCGTCCAATCGGTTCAAGGCATAGGTACTTATTACTCCTCCCTGAATAAAGACCATGCATTAGCAGAAGATATTCAAAATAAACTATCCGGATCTCTCCCTCTTTATAACCGTGGGTTATTTCAAGAAGAGTTTCGGGTGTTACGTAAAAAT
>NZ_JAVJNG010000087.1:0-376 GCF_038806185.1 Domibacillus sp. 8LH
GGTTGGAAAACAGAAATAAAGGTGAATGGCGAAACTTACCGAGATGACGCTGTTATGAATAATGAATATAGCGCAACTCACGAAGGAGACACAGCCGACCTACCTATTAGCGATGATCTGTACGAGGCATTGAATAGCTTTTTCGCTTTCGAGGTAGCGCAAGCGTTATGTGATTACGAGGAGGAATAACATCATGGCAGAAGCAAAGGTTGATTTAAGCGAGGATGCTGTATATAGGGTTAAAGATGGAAAGCTAGAGAGATTAGACAAGCCACCTTCTGGATTCGGTGAAGTTATTCAGAAATGGCAGGATGGCAAGCTAGGGCGGTATGAGGTTACTTATACGAAATGAGGTGCGGAAATGAGGACTAGAAGG
>NZ_JAVJNG010000088.1:0-372 GCF_038806185.1 Domibacillus sp. 8LH
TTGATGGATGAGGAAGAGCATTTGGTGGAAGGTAGTGAGAATGGTATTTTCGAATTGGCCGGAGCAAAATCTGCGGGCGTTATTTGCTATGATATACGTTTCCCAGAATGGATCCGAACACATATGCTTGATAATACGAAGGTTTTATATGTGGTTGCGGAATGGCCTGCAAAACGAATAGACCATTGGAAAGCCTTGCTGATCAGTAGAGCTATTGAGAATCAATGCTATGTTGTAGCTTGCAACCGAGTTGGTGCTGATCCTAACAATCAATTTGGTGGGCATTCTATGGTTATTGGACCTTGGGGAGAAATCTTGGAAGAAGCTGACGATCAAGAGACCATCCTATACAGCGAATTAGATGTAGAGCAG
>NZ_JAVJNG010000089.1:0-370 GCF_038806185.1 Domibacillus sp. 8LH
CTTGGATGCTTTGCTTTGATTTCCTTTAACGCGGTTATGCCATCTTTTTCGGGCATCGTGATATCCATTGTGACCAAATCAGGTTCTAATTCGTTATATTTTTCAACAGCTTGAACACCATCTTGTGCTTCCCCCACTACGTCAAAACCATTTTTAGTTAAAATATCTTTAATCATCATTCTCATAAAAGCTGCGTCATCTACAATCAAGATGCGTTGTCCCATTTAAAAATCCCCCTTTAGCAAAATGTTATTTAAGTTTGCGTAACCTATCTGACTGGCTTAGGATATCTGTAACCCGTACACCAAAGTTTTCATCAATTACCACTACTTCTCCTCTAGCAATAAGTTTTTCGTTTACTAGAATGTCT
>NZ_JAVJNG010000008.1:0-111897 GCF_038806185.1 Domibacillus sp. 8LH
GTTGTGGTGATTCAATTCTACAAGAAAAGGTCTTCCTTTTTCTATTTACTCATTTACACAAAATATTTTACGCTCTCCTTCTCAATGATTAAATCATTTAAAGTATAAAGAAAAATAATAAAAGATATTTAAAAACCAGTAAATGTATTGCAGGATGAAAGCAACCCTGAGTAACTGCTCTTACATCGGAACAGGAGAGGGCGCCTTGTCTCTTCTGTTTTTTTAAAAGCAATTTTGTGAAAAAGTGAGCAAAGCAAAAACCATTAGAAAGAATATAAAACCCGCTTATTTAAAGACTTATAAACACAGCGCACATAAAAGAAAAAGTGCTATTGACAACGGGTATCCAAAAGTGGTCTATTTGTTTTACGTGGGGAAAGGGGATGAAAATGAATAAATGGGATAATTTGATGAAATGGGTACGCCCAGTTAAGATTCGGCAGAAGTATTTTGTGACCATGCTGATTATTTCGATTTTGCCGATTGCGGCACTCGGTTTCATTTCCTATAATATCGCCAAAAATACACTGGCTGAGAACCAGCTGCAGGCAACAGCGAACCAATTAAAAACATCGAGCGAAAGTGCAGATTTGCTGCTTCAAAATGTTATTAATTTGGAACGGCTTATGTCATGGAACCAAGATCTTCAAAGCGAGCTAAAAGAAAGTGCGGCAAACAATGAAATAGACAGTGCGACGATGACGAATGAGACACTTAACCGGATTAATTACATCATTTACAGCTATTTTATTGATACACAAGATATCGACTCGGTCTGCTTATTTGATATTCATCACCATCCATACTGCTACGGCAATTCTAACAGCATCGGTTTATTCGATAATGGCGGCTCATTCCCAGAAATCGAAGGTGAAAAATGGTATCAGGAAGGACTAAAAGCAGAAGGCGGCATTACCTTTTTCAGCAGGAATGTGCTAGTCGGCAACCAGTCTGAACAAACCTTTTCTTCAGTTAAACTGCTTCGGGATGCGGAAGGGGTTTTTGAAGAAAGAGATCTCGGCATGCTTGTTGTGAATGTAAAAAAATCATTATTTGAGCGGGCTATAAATGAAAGCGGTCACAGTAAAACGATGGTGTTTGATGATTCAGGTTCCATTGTTCGAAGTGTGTATAGTGATCCCTTTGTCAGCAGGTCTTCTCTCAGTCACCGAAGTACACTTGAGGGAACAATTGACAGCTTGAAAGAAGATGGAAATCTTGTCAGCAGTTATCAAAACGATACGACTGGATGGACATTTGTGCATACCATCGATGAAGACGAACTGTTCAGCCAGTCGAGCGGCATCCGGAATGCGACCGCACTTCTTGCTATTTTAATGGTTATGGTTTCTTTGTATTTATCATTTGTTGCATCCGGCCGGCTGATCCAGCCTTTTCTTCAACTGAAATTGCTAACATCGGACTGGAGCAGCCATGGGATAAGCAGTGAAAACAAAAAGAATGATGAAATTACAGAAATCGGCGAGACCTTCAAGCGGGTCACAACGGAAAACAAAGAATTGAGTGAAGAGCTGATTCGTGCTCAGCTAAAAGAACGGGAAGCAGAATTGAAAGTGCTGCAGGCGCAAATTAAGCCGCATTTTTTGTATAACACGCTCGACTCCATGTACTGGATGGCGACCATTAACAACAATCCGGATATCGCCAAAATGGCGCTCGCCCTGTCAGAAAGCTTTAAAATCAGTTTAAGCAAAGGAAAAGAGCAAATTTCCGTGAAAGATGAGCTTGATCATATCCGCCATTATATTACCATCCAAAATTTACGATATCAGGACCGTTTCACGTACATAGAAGACGTAGACCCTGCAATGCTGGATAAGCCGATGTTAAAGCTGCTCTTGCAGCCACTTGTAGAAAATGCCATTTATCATGGTCTTGAACAAAAAGTTGGGCCGGGTACGATTCGCGTAACTGGACGGGAAAATGACGGCCTGTTCAAATTTACTGTGGAAGACGATGGTGTTGGCATGGAGGATGTTTCAAAAGCGAATGAGGGGTTTGGCATGAGTAATGTAAAAGAGCGGCTTCTGCTGTTTTACGGACCGGAAAGCACGTTCAAGGTTGCAAGCGAACCGGGAAAAGGAACAAAAGTGGAACTGCAATTTCCAGAAAAGAAAGGGGAGAAGTAGCGCGTGTTAAAAGCCGTTGTATTTGATGATGAGTACATTGTGCTGCAAGGTTTGCGCATGATGATTGACTGGAACAAATACGGAATTGAACTGGCCGGCACAGCTTCAGACGGTTTAGAAGCACTTCGCTTATTTAAAGAAGTGAAGGCGGATATTGTGTTAACCGATATTCGCATGCCTGGCTTAACAGGTCTGCAAGTCATTGAAGAAATCATGAAAGAAGCCCCTGAGACTGCGTGTATTGTGTTCAGCGGATTCAATGAAGTGGATTATTTGAAAAAAGCGATTAGGCTTGGTGTAGTGGACTATTTAGAAAAGCCGATTACACTGCCGATGATTGAAGAAGTCCTATTGAAAACAATCAAGAAAATTAAAGAACAGAAGCGTATTGAACAGCTGGAGGCGGAATGGGAAGGCACGCAGCAGGAGCGGCTGGAAAAAGCGACAATGGATTTGCTGCTGGGGCATGAAGGTGCCATTGAGAAGTGGCGGGAAGCATTCGGCGATGACGCAAGCCGGGTACAGGCTGTGACCGTACTTGCTTTGTCTGGTGATCACACGTTCCTGCCGGATCCGGACGATTACCGAATCGTCACAGTTCGCAATGGGCATGAGCGGCTTGGTATCGTGTTTCATTTTACGCTCCATTCTGAAGAGCTGATTCGGCGATTACTTGCGTTTCCAAATAAATTAGTTATCGGCTCTGGCCGGGCAGTAACGGCGCTTGCCGAGGCTCCGCAAAGCTACGGTGATGCCCAGCATGCTTTAAAATACGGTTTATTTATGGAAGAGACTGGCTGGATCCGGTTTGAAGACATCGGAGAAAATACGCGGCTGCCGCGCTATCTGTCAGAACTTGAGAAAAGCATTATTTTTAAGATTCGCACAGTAGATGAAGGCGGTCTGCTTGGTGAGTTAGAGCATTTTAGAGAAGAGCTGGAAACACAAAAGCTGAATCCGGATGTACTTGAAAGTGAAGTCCTGAAGCTTATCTATTTGGCACAGGAAGTCGCCAAAGAAACAGGCGGAGACATACATACCATAAAAGAGGGAGGCTACTTTCCGCAGCAGGAAATCCGAGCTATCCAGACAAAAGAGCAGCTGTTTGACTGGCTGTATGTACAGATGGACTTGATTATGAAGTGGATTTTGCGGGTGCGCACAACCGAAAAACAAGGGGCGGCAGAGCGGGCATGTGCCTACATGGAAAGCCGGTTTAATCAAGATATTACCTTGCAGGAAGTCGCTGATCATGTCGGCATGAACAGTACCTATTTTAGCCTGCTCTTTAAAGAAAAAGTTGGTAAGTCCTATATCAAATATCTAACGTACATCCGTATTGAAAAAGCAAAAGAGCTGCTCCTTGCGGGAGGAAAAGTCGCCGAAGTCAGCGAACAAGTTGGTTACCACAGCTACCGGCATTTCTCTGAGCTGTTTAAAAAACAGACGGGAGTGAGTCCCGGCCAGTATAAAGAAAGTCAGTAATTTTTTCTTCGGTATTATAGCGCACCTGAAATCGATTTGCGTCATCGACAGAATAAACAGGCATTGAGGCAGCCTGTTTTTTTGTTTTCTAAAAAAATCGGACATCAATACAAATTATGAGCACTTATTTTTAATTTTGTAAGCACTTACAATTAGGTTATCAAAGAAAAACAGAAATGAGGGGGCAGGAAAATGAAAAAGAAAAAGTTTCTTACAGCATTATCAAGTGCGGCATTATTTGCAGGACTGCTTGCAGGGTGTGGCAGTGACGCAGAAGAAGCCACTGGCGGCAGTGGAGGCGGGGATGGTGCAACTCTGACACTACTCATTGACAACCAGTCTTCCCGTGCATCGGTTGAAGCTATTGCGGAGCTTGTGGAAGAAAAACACGGTATTAAAACGGAATTTGAAACACGTCCTGGCGGTACAGAAGGCGATAATATTGTTAAGACGCGTCTTGCCACAGGCGATATGAGCGATCTTGTTTACTATAATTCCGGCTCCCTTTTGCAAGCGCTTAATCCAGAACAAAATTTTGTGGATGTAACAAATGAGCCGTTTATGGAAAACGTCACAGATGATTTTAAACAAACGGTTACAGTTAATGATAAAGTTTTTGGTGCACCAGCCTCCACAGTGGGGGTAGGCGGATGGTTTTATAACAAAAAAGTATACAAAGAGCTCGGCCTGTCTGTACCAAAAACATGGGATGAGCTGATGGCAAACAATGAAAAAATCAAAGCAGCGGGCAAAACAGCTGTAATTGGCTCATACAAAGATACATGGACATCGCAGGTTCCCGTGCTGGCTGACAATCACAATGTGATAACTGAGGAACCAACTTTTGCTGAAGACTTTACAGCCAACAAAGCGAAATTTTCAACAACACCAGCGGCGCTCCGCAGCTTTGAAAAACTGCAGGAAATTCATGAAGGCGGGTACATGAATGAAGATTACTTGGCAACAACACTTGATGCAGGTGTAAAAATGCTGGCAGAAGGGACAGGTGTTCATTACCCAATGATTTCACTTGCTATTCCGATGATCGCACAAAATTATCCGGATCAAATGGAAGACATTGGTGTATTCCCTCAGCCTGGTGACAGCGCAGAAACAAATGGCTTTACGGTTTGGATGCCTGGGGCTGTGTACATTAACAAAAACAGTGAAAATGTCGATGCAGCGAAAAAATGGGTAGAAACATTAGTTTCACCCGAAGGGGTAGAGGCATTTCTTGCTGCTGAAAAACCAGAAGGTCCGCTTGCGATTAAAGACACAACTCTTCCAGATGACGTATATGGCGTTGTAAAAGACATGCTTCCTTACATCAATGAAGGAAAAGTAACACCGGCACTTGAATTCTTAAGCCCTGTAAAAGGTCCAAGCCTTGAGCAGCTCACAACAGAAGTGGGCAGTGGCATTAAAACAGCTGAAGAAGGTGCGAAAGCATATGACAGCGATGTTGAAAAACAGGCAAAACAGCTTGGCCTTGAAGGCTGGTAAGAAGAAAATGAGACAGCCCTGCTCTTTGGCAGGGCTCTTCTCAAAAGAAAGGAGTACGTATTTATGAACAGTTTAACTGCAAAAACATACAGCTATTATTTTCTTCTGCCGGCTGGCATCATTTATTTCATCTTTTTTCTTCTGCCAACTATCCTATCTTTTTTCTTTAGCATGACATGGTGGTCCTTAACCGATTGGAAATTTATTGGACTGGAAAACTTTAAAACATTTTTATCAGAGCCGTCGCTAAACATTGGTTTTAAAAACACGGTTATTTATGCGGTCGTTACCTGTGTGCTGAAAGTAGTGCTGGGGCTGCTTCTTGGTGTCTTTCTCAGCCAGCGTCTCCGAAGTGTTGGATTTATTCGCTCGATGATCTTTTTTCCAACGCTCCTCAGTACGATAGCGGTCGGTATTGCGTTTTCTATGATGATGCATCCGACACAGGGGATGATTAACGCAGCGCTTTCAATTATTGGCATTGCCGGTCCGGACTGGCTTGGTGATACGCAAATTGCACTATTGTCTGTGGCGTTAGTGGATGTCTGGAAAGGTATTGGAATGGCAACGGTTATTTTTATAGCGGGCATCATGTCGATCCCGCAGGATTATTATGAAGCGCTCATGATTGATGGGGGTAACGGATGGAATAAGTTTTGGAGTATTATTCTTCCGCTTAGCCGTCCGGCCATGAACACGGTCATCATTCTTGCGTTTATCGGCGGCCTGCGCTCCTTTGACTTAGTATGGTCTATGACAAAGGGCGGTCCTGGTTTTACGACTGACTTGATTGCTTCGATTATTTATAAGCAGTACCAAGCTGGATTTTACGGGCTGTCGACTGCTGGCAACGTTATTTTATTCCTGCTTGTTTCCATGCTGGCATTCCCGCTTTATGCGTATTTAAACAGAAAAGAGGTGGACTTATAATGAGCAAAGCTGTTGAAAGTACATCAAGGGTCCAGCCGTCTTTAAAAATGAAAAAAGGTTTTAAAGTAAAACGAAAGGGTATCCGGCAAGTTTTCATGGAAGTGATTGCTGTATTGGTAACGATGATTCTGTTCGGTATCCCTCTTTATTTTGTTTTTGTCAATGCGGCTAAAACTACACCTGAAGCATCTCTTCTTAATATGGCATGGCCGACAGAGTTTCAGTTGACAGAAAATATTGCTGCTGTATTTGCTGCTGAAAATGGAATGATTGTACGGGCGTTTATGAACAGTGCGCTCATTACTGGCTTTTCTATTGCCCTGTTAATCTTGTTTGGGGCAATGGCAGGGTACGTACTGCATCGGAAAACCACAAAGCTCTCACCATTTTATAACTTTTTGCTGCTGGCAGGCCTTATTATTCCGCCGGCTGTCGTACCGACGATTTGGGTGTTAGAAGGCATCGGTTTATTTAAGACAATGCCAGGTATTGTGCTTGTAGAAGTAGCACTGAATCTGCCATTTACCGTTATTTTGTACCGAAGCTTTATGGCGACGATTCCGAAGCAGATCGACGAAGCAGCATTGATTGACGGGTGCGGCCGGCTCCAATTGTTTTTTAGAATAATTTTGCCGCTGTTGAAGCCCGTGTCAGCAACGGTCATTGTCCTTACTGCTGTTGGTATTTACAATGATTTTGTCAACCCGCTTTATTTCTTCCCGGGTTCTGAAAATGCGACTCTGCAACTGACACTTTACAACTTTATGAGCTTATATAGCACACAATGGAATTTGCTGTTTACAAATATTTTAATTATCTCGATTCCGCCGCTTATTTTGTTTATTTTCTTTAATAAACAAATCGTAGCTGGAATGACAAGCGGTTCCGTTAAATAAAAGACTGCACCTGTTTAAATAGGTGCTTTCTTTCTATTAATAAAAAGCGTTTTTCACGTGGTATCTCGTTTTGTTGCATAACTCGGAAATAATTTTAAAACAAGAAAAGAAATTGGAGGAGTACGATGAAAATTTCAAAGCTTCGCACCAATCATGTTGAAAATCCGCTTGGTTTCGAGTTTAATAATGTCCGGCTTTCATGGATCACTGAGTCCAGTGCAGACCAATACCAGACAGCGGCCCAAGTGGAAATCGCAGCGGACGAACTATTTCAGAAAATGGTATTTGACAGCGGTAAACGAGAAGATATTGACAGCTTGTCATTTATGCCGAATATTGAACTTGCTCCGCGCACCCGCTATTTCTGGCGTGTTACAGTCTGGGGAAATGCAGGCGGGCAAACAACGAGTGATCCTGTTTTTTTTGAAACAGCAAAGATGGATGAGCCATGGCAGGGGAAGTGGATTGCGGCCAATTTTGACAAAGACATTCATCCGCTTCTTAGAAAGGAGTTTACTCTTCCAGAAAATATCATCTCGGCACGCGCTTATGTTTGTGGAGTAGGCTTGTATGAGCTGTTTATAAACGGTCAAAAAGCGGGCGATGAATATTTAGCGCCGGGCTTTCATGCGTACGATTTTTGGCAGCAGTACCAAACGTATGATATTACAGATCTTTTAACGCCGGGAGAGAATGCAATTGGTGTCATGCTTGGAAACGGGATGTATAAAGGGCGCTTTGGCTTTGAGGGCGGTTATGAGAATATTTACGGTGATCAGCTAGCGTTGATTGGCGAGATCATCTTGACATTAACTGATGGCTCAGAACGGCGGATTACAACAGATGAAACGTGGAAGTCCGCGCCTTCTCCTATAACATTCAGCGGTGTGTATGATGGAGAAGCATACGATGCAAATAGAGAAGTGGAAAACTGGGCTTGTGCCGCAGTGGGAAATGATTGGCATGATGTTCAAATCGTGGGTCTTGATAAAGATAAGCTGACAGCCCGTCTCAGCCCCCCGGTGAAGGTCATGGAAGAAATCAAGCCGATCGGGATCATCCACACGCCTGCCGGTGAAACAGTGCTCGATATGGGACAAAATATGACCGGCTGGATTCGTTTTAAAACCAATGCACCAGCTGGAACGAAGCTGCACTTGCAGTTCGGCGAAATTTTGCAGGAAGAGAATTTTTACCGGGATAACCTCCGGACAGCGAAAGCAGAGTATACGTATATATCGGATGGGAGCGAGCGGGAGGTGCAGCCGTTTTTCACATACTTTGGCTTCCGTTATGTGAAAGTGGATGGCTTTGAACAAATGAATATCAATGATTTCACGGGCTGCGTCCTTTATAGTGAATTAGAAGAAACAGGTCATATTGAAACATCAAATCCAGATGTGAACCGTTTGTTTTTAAATACGATGTGGGGGCAAAAAGGCAATTTTCTTGATGTACCGACCGATTGCCCGCAGCGTGATGAGAGAATGGGGTGGACAGGAGATGCGCAAATCTTTGCTTCAACAGCCTGCTTTAACATGTATTCACCCGCTTTCTATCAAAAATATATGCAGGACCTGCGTGAAGAGCAGATTCGCTTAAATGGCTCGGTTCCATTCGTTGTACCGACGATTAAGCCGAAAGACGCTCAAAATATGTTTGCAATGAACGGATCGGCTGCATGGGGAGACGCGGCAACGGTTATTCCGTGGACCCTTTACATGCATTATGGTGACAAGGAGCTGCTTCGCCAGCAGTTTGATACGATGAAAGACTGGGTGGATCATATTAAGCGGGTGGACGATGAATCGGGCGGCAGCCGTCTTTGGAAAGCAGGTTTCCACTTTGGAGACTGGCTGTCACTGGATGTGAAAGATCCATCTATTTTAACAGGCGGCACCGACAGCTATTATATTGCATCCGCTTATTATTGCTACTCTGCCCAGCTGGTCGTAAAAGCAGCCCGAGTGCTTGGGTACACAGCGTTGGCTGATGAGTACACAGCGTTAGTTGATGAAATTAAAGAAGCCATTCAAAAGGAATATTTCACGGCCAATGGCCGATGTGCTATTTCTACGCAGACGGCGAAAATTGTGGCGCTGTATATGGATCTGGTTCCGGAATCGTACCGCCAGCGTTTGATCGAAGACTTGAAACTGCAGCTGCGTGATGATGACATGCATTTAACAACAGGATTTGTTGGGACTCCATATTTTTGCCCGGTTCTATCGGAAAGCGGTGCCAATGAATATGCGTATGAGCTGCTATTGAATGACGATTATCCAAGCTGGCTGTATGCGGTGAAGATGGGAGCAACAACGATCTGGGAACGGTGGAATTCGGTGCTTCCAGACGGAAGCATCAGCGATACCGGCATGAACTCGTTAAATCATTACGCATATGGTTCCATTGCCGAGTGGATGTACCGTTATATGTGCGGTATCACACCCGTTGAAGATTCGCCTGGCTTTAAGCGGTTTGAACTGAAGCCGCAGCCGTTTGGCAGGCTGTCTTATGCGAAGGCATCCTTCCAGTCGGCATCCGGGCTGATTAAAAGCGAATGGACGATTGAAAAGGACGGCTCTTTGACATTTGATTTTACCATTCCATTCAATACAACAGCGAATATTATACTGCCGGATGCAGGCCTGCAAACCGTGCAATTAAACGGTCAGCCGCTGTCTGAAGGAAAGCAGGAGGGAACAGCTGTCGCAATCACGCTTGGCGCCGGGCATTACATCTTTACGTATATGCCAACAAAAACGTATCTGCTTATGTACAGTACAAACGATACGGTGCGGGATTTGCTTGGAAATGAAGATACAAAGGAAGTACTGCTGGGCGTTTTGCCGGAAATCAACGAAAATCCGATGATTTTAAAGCAGGTTTTGAAAAAAACCGTGAAAGAAATGCAGGAATCTCCATTTGTTTCGCATTTAGTAACGGAAGAAAAAGTGAAAGCACTTGATGAACAATTGGGCCGAGTTCTTGTCCGCGTTTAAAAAGGAAGGGGCTCGTGTTTTCCTCCTGTAGAAAGGTGATCGAATGATTCAGTATATTGAAAATGAAGATGGACCTGTATTAGGATATTCACAATCATCAGGCATTGGCATCATAACGGTAGATGGAAAGAAATTTAAGGACTTAAATAAAAGCGGCAAGCTTGAGCCTTACAAAGATTGGCGTCTGCCGGCAGCGGAGCGGGCAAAAGACCTAGCATCGAAAATGACGATTGAACAAATCGCCGGATTGATGCTGTACAGCCCGCACCAGTCGATCCCGGCTGCTGACCGAGGTTTTTTTACAAGCACATTTGGTGGCAAATCATTTACAGAAAGCGGAGCCAAGCCATGGGAACTATCCGATCAGCAAATTAATTTTTTAACCAAAAACCATTTGAGACATGTTTTAGTCACGTCGCTTCAAAGTCCAGAAATTGCTGCCAAGTGGAGCAATGAGGTGCAGGGATTTGTGGAAGGGATTGGGCTTGGCATACCTGTAAACAATAGCTCAGACCCTCGTCATTCTTCGGATTCCAGCAAAGAGTTTAATGAAGGAGCAGGCGGCCACATTTCGATGTGGCCGGAACCGCTCGGCTTGGCCGCTGCCTTTGATCCCGATTTGGTTCAGAAATTTGGGGAAATTGCCTCTAAGGAATACAGGGCACTCGGTATCACAACCGCTCTTTCACCACAGATTGATATCGCTACAGACCCTCGCTGGTTTCGCTTCAATGGCACATTTGGCGAAGATTCTGACCTGTCTAGCGATCTAGCCCGCGCGTATGTTGATGGATTCCAGACCTCGTCCGGAGAAGGAGAAATTTCACACGGCTGGGGATATGACAGCGTAAATGCCATGGTGAAGCACTGGCCCGGCGGCGGCTCAGGAGAAGGGGGAAGAGATGCCCATTATGGTGCGGGTAAGTATGCCGTTTATCCAGGAAACAATTTTGAAGAACACCTGCTTCCATTTACAGAAGGTGCCTTCAAACTGGCCGGCGAAACGGGAGAACCGTCTGCCGTTATGCCGTATTACACGATTTCAGTTGATCAAGACACAATAAACGGTGAAAATGTAGGCAATTCCTATAGTCGTTATTTAATTCAAAACCTGCTTCGCACAACGTACCGATACGACGGGGTTGTATGCACAGATTGGAGTATTACACGGGATTTTTCAGGAAAAATGGATGTCTTTATTGATGGAAAGCCGTGGGGTGTAGAACAGATTTCTGTCGCGGAACGGCATTATAAACTACTTATGGCTGGAGTGGACCAGTTTGGCGGCAATTTTGATATTGACCCTATTCTTGAAGCGTATCATATGGGTGTTCAAGAGCATGGAGAATCATTCATGCGTGCACGAATGGAGCAATCAGCTGTTCGCCTGCTGCTGAATATATTCCGGCTCGGGTTATTTGAAAATCCTTATGTAGACGTGAAAGAGACCGTCCAAACAGTTGGAAACCCCGATTTCATGAATGAAGGCTTTGCGGCTCAATTAAAATCCATTGTACTTTTGAAAAATAAAGATCAACTTCTTCCGCTCAGTAGACAAGTGAAAGTGTATATGCCGAAACGACACTATCCAGCTAAACGAGACTGGTTTGGAAATTTGATTCCAGCACGAACAGATTACCCGATAAATCGAAAGCTTTTAGAAAAGTATTTCCAAGTGGCGGATGGGCCGGCTGAAGCCGATGTGGCTCTTGTTTTCATCTCTGGACCTGATTCCGGCATTGGATACAGTAACGACGATGCAGAAAAAGGCGGAAATGGATTTGTGCCTATCAGTCTGCAGTATCGACCGTATACAGCGGAATACGCTAGAGACAAAAGCATTGCTGGTGATCGTGCCTACAAAGGAAAGACGGTAAAGACGATCAATGAGTGTGATCTAGATTTAGTACTAGAAACAAAAAAGCAGATGGAAGGAAAGCCAGTGATTGTATCAATGCTTTTATCTAATCCAGCTGTTGTTGCAGAATTTGAAGAAGAGGCAGATGGACTTCTTGTCCATTTTGGCGTACAGGATCAGGCTGTTTTGGACATATTGAGTGGCAAAGCCGAGCCGTCCGGGCTGATGCCTTTTCAAATGCCGGCTAATATGCAAACGGTCGAGGAACAGCTGGAAGATGTGGGTCATGATATGGAGCCCCATGTAGATACGGAGCATAATGTGTATGACTTTGCTTTTGGGCTTGATTGGGAAGGTGTTATAACAGACAGCCGGACAAAAAAATATCGAAAAAACAATCGTTAAAAAAGAATTCTGCTTTTAACCCGTTCGAGCTGCTTCCTTTTTTATTGAAGCGACTTTCGGAATCAAAACGAACGCACAGCTGAATGTGTTTAGAATAGAAATTAGCTTTACAGGTGCCATACTGCTTAACCTTTTTTGTTAGATCATTCGTCAGCGGACGGTTATATCGGCGGACAAAAAGGGCGGATTGATGGCGCGCTGAATATCATTAATTTTGTGTTTGTTTGCTGACTATTTTTGCTTTTTACAGCTTGTCTTGCTTTATTTTCTACAAACTTGATAAAGAATGCTTACGTATTTTAGAAGAGTTAAGACTGGGAAAGTGATCAGGGAGGGAAAAGCATGAGTGTTCAAGTAAAAAAAGAGTATGTAATGGTTCGAAATGAATCTTTTATTGAAAAAGCAGAGCAGTTAAAACCGGAACTGCTAACGAAAGTGGTCAATCCTGTATCTATTGTCAATGTCAAAGCTGATCATAAGGCAATCCACGGCTGGACCGCAGAATATGCAGCGCCGGTTACCGAATTAAGTGAACGTGAATTAGCCAAAAAAGATTCATTCATTTTAGATTTCGGTGATCATCAGGTCGGCTATCTATCGATGGATATCCATCCTGCCGGAAGTCCGCCGGATGCGCCCCTGAAGCTGAAGCTGACGATTGGTGAAATGCCGGTTGAGATGGCAGAACCGTTTGAATCCTATGATGGATGGCTTGCAGGTTCGTGGCTTCAGGAAGAAACCATTTTCATTGATGTGCTGCCAGCAAAAGTAGAATTGCCACGCCGTTACAGCTTCCGGTATGTAAAAGCAGAAGTGCTCGAAACCTCTCGTAAATACCGGGTTGTTTTTGAAAATATAAAATGCAAATCGGTCACATCCGCTGATTACGAGGCTGTAAAACCCCTTAAGCACGTAGATCCACTCCTTCAAAAGATGGATGAAATCAGTGTAAAGACGCTCGCTGACTGCATGCAGGAGGTATTTGAAGACGGACCGAAACGGGATCGCCGTCTTTGGTTAGGGGATCTTCGTCTACAGGCGCTGGCAAACTATAAAACATTCTGTACAAATGATCTTGTGAAGCGCTGCTTGTACATGTTTGCCGGCGTACCGGATGACAATGGACAGGTGGCCGCAAATCTATTTATAAAGCCTGAGCTGATCGCAGATGATATACGGCTGTTTGATTACTCCTTGTTTTTCGTCTCAACCCTGTATGATTACTATGAAGCAACGAAAGACATGGAAGCGTTAACCGATCTTTGGCCGATAGCGCTTCGGCAGGTGGAATTGGCCCTTGAGCGTTTAGATGAACGGCATATTGTGACAGATTCAGAAGAATGGTGGTCATTTATTGACTGGGAGGAAGGCCTGAATAAGCAGGCACCATCACAAGCTGTCTTAATTTATGCCCTGAAACAGGCGATTCACCTGGCTGATGCGTTAAATGCACCTGAAAAATCAATGCTGGCATCATGCCTGGTGGATATAGTAGAAGCTGCAAAGCAATTCTTATGGGATGAAAAACAGCAACTTTTCATCAGTGGGGCAGATCGGCAGGTATCTTGGGCGAGCCAGGTATGGATGGTATTGGCTGATATTTTGCCAAAAGAAGAAAATGCGGCATTACTAAACCGGCTATTAATGGCTGACAAAGCCGTTGGCATGGCTACCCCTTATATGTATCATCATTATGTGGAAGCTCTTCTGCTTTCAGGAGAAAGAGAAAAAGCTATTGAACAAATGAAAGTGTACTGGGGCGGTATGCTCGAAGATGGGGCAGATACATTCTGGGAATTGTATGATCCAAAAAATAAAAGCTTTTCGCCATATGGTAGTCATTTAATCAACAGTTACTGCCATGCGTGGAGCTGTACACCAACGTATTTGATTCGAAAATATAGTCTTTAAAAGCACAAAAAACGCCTTCAAATGAAGGCGTTTTTTGTATGTTACAATTATAAAAAGTCTTTTTTTCGCTTTTAATATTAATGGCTAAGTTAAAAATAAAAAGCTAACAACATTTCACTAAAATGAAAGCTGAAAGAAAAAGGTCTTGGGAAAAATTCTTTATTGTACTTGAGGTAGTAATAGATTACTATAGTCAAGCGGCGTATACTAAAAGCTATCTGTACAGCAGGCTTGCAGTGATTACAATGTAACGCTTTCCTATGCCCGTTTACAGAGTTTACATTTACAGTTGATCTAAGCTAAACGGCAAAGTAAAATACAAAAACCGGCGAAAAAGTGAACGCAGGTTTGCATAAACATTAGTGTAAGGAAACAAAGGAAAAACGTGACGGACCGTGCGGAGGCATTCAGGCTAAAAGCCAAAGCGGCTTCTAATAAGGTGTAGTTAAAATAAAGAACAGAAGAGGGGAAGATATGGACTGGGAAATAGAATTATGGATGATTGGGAAAATCGGATTTGCGGCCTTTTTAGGTTTCTTGCTCGGTGTTGAAAGGGAATTTAAACGCAAGCCTGTCGGCATGAAAACCTCTATTGTAATCGCTGCGGCAGCCTGCCTGCTTACCATCGTGTCGATTGAATCAAGCTTTCGCTATGCAGAAGCAGCGATCCGGCCGATGGACCCGCTGCGCCTTGCAGCTCAGATTATTTCGGGTATCGGTTTTATCGGAGCGGGGGTTATTCTCCGCCGGAGCAATGAAATGATTTCAGGTTTGACCACAGCTGCCATTGTTTGGGCATCGGCGGCAACAGGGATCGCAGTCGGAGCAGAATTTTACCTGGAAGCCGTTGTAATGGTCATCCTTGTGATTTTTGCGGTTGAGATTATACCTTTTTTAATGAAGCTGTTTGGCCCAAAAACACTTTTGATGAAACCCATCTACGTGAAAATTAAGGTAGAAGACAGCGTGAATTTAACTCTTTTGCTGAAAAGTATTAAACAAACTGGCGTGAACGTAAAAAATTTGCGGCTTAAAGATCTAGAAGATGACTGCAAAAACATGTATCTAGAAGCCGAAGTAGAAAAGCAGCGGTATACAACGGACGTTTATGAAAGCATCCGGAGCATTGAAGGCGTAATATCTGCTGAAGTACAAGGAACATAACGTTCTCGTACTTCAGTTTTTTTATGAAAAAGCGCAGCTTACATACATGTCTGGGCTTTCGGACATCATACATGTGGGTGTGAATACATCCGCTGACTACGATGTGGAGGGAGATTCCATTGAACATTCGTGAAGGCTTGATTCCAACTGTATTGGGTTCAGCTGTTACGGCCACTGGATATGCCCTAAGACAAAGAGACGGGACCAATAAAGCCATTGCAAACACTGTTTTTGGTTTTGGGTTAGCCCACATTGTATTAGGTGCCATTGACCTCGTGGAGCATCGTCGTTAGTTTAAAGGCAGGCACAAATTTGTGCCTGCCTTTTTCTTTAAAATTAAAAAGGAGTCTGACGTAAGGACGGCTTAGCTTTCAGTTTGAGGAGCAAAAAGAATATGAAAAATCTTTTAGCACAATCAGTTGACAGACCGAAAAGAATCAGGTATATTTATCTTGGATTCAAGATAATTTATTTTGAAATGGTAACTACTTAGAAAGAGAAAGCAGAGATTTTAAAGAAATTCTTGCCCTTACTCAGTTTTAAAACAGAAGGTTTATCGTCTTTTACACATTAATATCTCGAATTCGAGATATTAATCCGAAGGGGAATGTAAAAATGACTGAATTCACTCAACTAGTAGAAAAACGGCGCTCGGCGAGCAATTTCCTGGCTGATACACCCATTACTAAAAACGAATTAAATGACATTTTCTCGCTCGTCAAGCTGGGACCATCGGCTTTTAATCTGCAGCATACGAAATATATAACCGTAATGGATCCAGAACTGAAAGAAAAGATAAGAACGGCTGCCTACGGGCAATATAAAGTGTCAAGCGCTTCAGCCGTGATTATTGTGCTTGGAGACAAAGGCGCATTTAAGCAGGCTTCACAACTTTACGAGGGTTTAAAAATGCTTGGAATTGTGAACAAGCAAGAATATGATCAAATGGTGGAAGATACCGTCTCCTTTTATGAGTCAAGAGGCGAAGAATTTCAGCGGGACGAAGCAATCCGGAATGCTTCTTTATCCGCCATGCTGTTTATGCTGGCGGCCAAAGAAAAAGGCTGGGATACATGTCCCATGATTGGATTTGATCCTAAAGTGGTAAGAGAGCTGTTAAATATACATGATGAAGATGAACCCGTTTTAATGATTGCGATTGGAAAAGAAAAAGTAGAGAGCAGAAAGCCGCGCGGGTACCGAAAACCTGTCAGTGAATTTGTGACGTACTACTAAACCATACAGTAAAGAGTCTGGTGCACAGAGCCCATTCATCGATTATATATAAAAAAGGAGCAGGTAAAATGAACAAACAAACAGCAGGCATTCACCAAACAAACGGTGAACTTTGATGATCCCGGAACGTACCACCTTTACTTTGGCAATGAGGGCGGAAAACCGGGAACAATCATTACATTTTTCCCGTGGGCAGGCGCCCGCCAGGGGACGATAGGAGATGGCCAGGTAGGGGTCACTTCTTATGTGGTTCCAAAAGGGGCAACCGCATTTTGGGAAGAACGGCTGGCGAAATTCAACGTGCCGGTTACCAAAATGGACCGGTTTGGAGAACAGTACCTCGAATTCGACGATCCCCATGGACTTCATTTGGAGATTGTGGAGCGGGAGGAAGGCGAAAAGAATACATGGTCTTTTGGAGATATTACATCAGACACAGCCATTAAAGGGTTTGGCGGGGCTACTTTATTATCAGCCCAGCCGGAAAAAACGGCTCACTTACTGGAACAGGTGATGGGGCTAAAAAAAGTAAGTGAAGAAGGAGACTTCGTGCGTTTTCAGTCTTCAGCCGACATTGGAAATATCATTGATTTAAAGCGAACGCCGATTGGGCGGGGAGAAATGGGTGTTGGCACTGTGCACCATATTGCCTGGCGCGCCGAAGACGATCAGGATCAGCTGGAGTGGCAAAAGTATGTGGCTGAAAACGGATATGGCGTGACGGCGGTACGGGACAGAAATTACTTTAATGCCATTTACTTTAGAGAGCATGGTGAAATCCTATTTGAAATTGCGACCGATCCTCCAGGGTTTGCGCATGATGAGACATTTGAAACCATGGGAGAAAAGTTAATGCTGCCGGAGCAGTATGAACCACGCCGGGAACAAATTGAACGGGTGCTGATCCCTTTCCAGGTAAGAGAACTCGATTAAATTCTGATTGGAGTGAGTGCTTTGCTTTCCATTGACCCATCTGCAAACACAGAACGAGAAAATTACAAATTTCTAATAGGGAGCATTATCCCAAGACCGATCGCTTTTGTAACGTCGATGTCAAAAGAAGGAACGCTGAACGGCGCCCCATTTAGTTATTTCAATATTGTTTCGTCTAACCCTCCGATGATTTCTTTAGCGATTCAGCGAAATCAGGGAGAACGAAAAGATACTGCACGAAACATTGTCGAGTCAAAAGAATTTGTTGTTCATATTGTAGATGAACAAAACGTAGAAAAAGTGAACGAAACGGCTGCCAATCTTCCTCCTGAGGAAAGTGAAATAGAACGGACACAGCTGACGCCGGTAGAAAGTGTGAAAATTTCCGTTCCAGGCGTAAAGGAAGCAAAAATTCGAATGGAATGTCTGCTGGAGCAGTCACTGGAACTAGGAGACTCTGATGCTCCTGGGTGTGACCTGATCATCGGAAAAGTCGTGCAGTTTCACATTGCGGAGGATATTTATGAAAACGGCAGAATCAACCCAGATGGATTAGGAGCTGTAAGCAGGCTGGCGGGAAATGATTATGCAAAAATCGGCGAAATCTTTACCATTGACCGCCCAAGCTGACAAAAGTTGAATCCGGGAAACGGGGTGTACAACATGCAAAAAATAGCGGGCATTCATCATATTACTGCGATGGTGAACGATGCACAAAGAACGATTGATTTTTACGCAGGTGTGCTGGGGCTGCGGCTCGTAAAGAAAACAATCAACTTTGACCGTCCAGAAGTATATCATCTGTATTTTGGAAACGGATCAGGAGACCCGGGAACAGTCATTACATTCTTTCCGTGGGCTAAACAGCCGAAAGGCCGTATCGGTACAGGACAGGTGGGCAGTATCAGTTTTGTCATCCCAGCCGGTTCAACGGAATTTTGGAAGAATCGGTTACAGAAGTTTGGCGTAAAATTTTTTTCATCGGTCCGTTTTGACGAAAAACATATCGCTTTTCAAGATCCAGATGGCCTTGAACTGGAACTGGTCGAAAGGGAAGAAGAGTTTTCACATAGTGGATCCTTTGGCGGTATTCCATCGGATAAGGCGGTTCAAGGATTTAGCGGGGCGATGTTAATTTCTGTGCAGCCTCATAAAACGGCGGAAGCGCTTGAAAACATACTGGGATTCGAATGCCTGGGACAGGAAGAAGGCTTTCTAAGGTTTAAATCAGAAGCATCGGTTGGAAACACGGTTGATATTAAGCTCACTCCCTCTGTCCGCGGGCTGATGGGAGCAGGAACGGTTCATCACATTGCCTGGAGAGCAAGAGATGAAGAAGAGCTTCATAAATGGAGAGCGGTTCTTGAGGAAAGGAACTTCTATCCGACCGAAATTCGTGACCGGCATTACTTTAAAGCCCTTTATTTTCATGAAGGGGGCGGCATTTTGTTTGAAATCGCCACTGACCCGCTAGGCTTTGCGGTGGATGAACCGATCGAGAAGCTCGGGCAGAAGCTGATGCTGCCGTCCTGGCTGGAATCAAAACGACAAGAATTAGAAAAAACCTTGCCTCCTGTAGAGGTTCGTGTTTTGGAAGGAGACCAGAAATGAAACACCTTTTTCAAAAAGGCAAAGACCCCTCAAAACCTACACTATTACTGCTTCACGGAACAGGTGGCAACGAATTAGACCTGCTGCCACTTGCTGGAAAAGTAGACGATGAGGCTTCCATTTTAAGTGTAAGAGGAAACGTACTGGAAAACGGTATGCCGCGTTTTTTCCGGAGACTGGCGGAAGGGATATTTGATGAAGAAGACCTTATTTTCCGCACAACAGAATTAAATGCATTTTTGGATGAAGCGGCTGAAACGTATGAATTTGACCGAAATAATATCATTGCGATTGGCTATTCAAACGGAGCCAATATCGCAGCAAGCTTGCTGTTCCATTATCAGCATGCACTAAAGGCGGCGATTCTTCATCACCCTATGGTTCCTAGAAGGGGCATAGAGCTTCCTGATTTGACTGGAACGTCCGTTTTTATCGCAGCCGGTACGAATGATCCGATTTGTGCCCCGATGGAATCAAAGCAGCTTCAATCTTTACTGGAACAAGCAAACGCATCCGTAGACGTTCACTGGGAAAATCACGGCCACCAGTTAACGCTGACTGAGGTAGAAGCAGCTGCTGACTGGTACCGCAATTTATCACTTTAAATAGATCGGTTATCATTTCGAAATAAAGGGAAGAAGTGATGATAATGGAACAGACTTATAATGAGCTAAAAGCCGTTACGGTGATTTTGCGGGCTTCCCAGGCGATTCAAGACGTCGTTCGAAAAGACGTAGCGCTCTATGGGTTAAACCCAACAGAGTTTGCGGTTTTGGAATTGCTGTACCATAAAGGCGATCAGCCGATTCAAGTGATTGGCAAAAAAATATTAATTTCAAGCGGCAGTATCACATATGTGGTCGATAAACTCGAACAAAAAGGGTATGCCGTTCGAAAAGGCTGTCCGAAAGACCGCCGTGTCACGTATGCAGCCATTACACAAAAGGGCAGGGAGCTAATGGAGGAAATATTCCCTAAACATGAACTTACGATGGGAAAGGTATTTGAAGGCTTGAAGCCTGATGAACTCCATACTGCTATCCAACTGATTAAACGAATTGGCTACCGAGCACAATCGCTTGAATGAAATAAAAAAGAAAAGATCTTTTTAACGTTTATATCTCGAATTGAAGATAATTGAACCTAATTGGTTAGGAGGAAAAAGAAATGAATCATTTAAAAGGCATTCACCATGTGACAGCTATTACAAGCAGTGCAGAAAAAAATTATGAGTTTTTCACATATGTACTAGGTATGCGATTAGTCAAAAAAACGGTAAACCAGGATGATATTCAAACGTATCATTTGTTCTTTGCTGATGATAAGGGCAGCCCCGGAACCGACATGACGTTCTTTGATTTCCCTGGTATCCCAAAAGGCGTGCATGGGACAAATGAAATCTCAAAAACGTCTTTCCGGGTACCGACCGATGCGGCGCTTGATTATTGGGTGAAACGATTTGACCGCCTAAACGTGAAACATACAGGTATTAAAGAACAGTTTGGTAAACAGACACTTTCGTTTGTTGATTTCGATGATCAGCACTATCAGCTTGTTTCAGATGAACATAATAAAGGAGTGGCTTCTGGTACGCCTTGGCAGAAGGGGCCAATCCCTTTAGAATTTGCGATTACAGGTTTAGGCCCTCTGTTTGTTCGCATTGCTGATTTTAAGTATTTTAAACAAATGATGGAGCAGGTGCTGTTATTTAAGGAAATAGCAGCGGAAGGTTCCCTGCATTTATTTGAGGTAGGCGAAGGCGGAAACGGGGCTCAGGTTATTGTAGAACATAATACGGTGCTGCCGCAGGCGCGCCAAGGGTACGGCACTGTTCACCATGCGGCTTTCCGTGTAGAAGACCGGACCGTGCTGAATGAATGGACGAACCGCCTCGAAAGCTTTGGCTTCCAGACTTCTGGTTACGTAGACCGCTACTTCTTCGAATCCCTTTATGCCCGCGTTGCACCGCAGATTCTGTTTGAATTTGCGACGGATGGACCTGGATTTATGGGCGATGAGCCTTACGAAACAGTCGGCGAAAAGCTTTCATTGCCGCCGTTCTTGGAGCCGAAACGTGAACAAATTGAAAAATTAGTACGGCCTATTGATACCGTGAGAAGCACTGTTGAATTTGAGAAGGAATACGAGTAACAGGATAGCTATTAGCTTCTAAATATAGAGGATGCACGAAGAAGAGAAATACTCACATTGAAATCACCTTTACAAAAGTAAAAAATACCGGATTTCACAAAGGAACATCTTTGTAAAATCCGGTATTCCTGCTTAGTTTACAAGGGCTTGATTGATTCGATCGGCTACGGCTTCTGCAAATCCCGAGGTTGTAGCGCTGCCGCCAAGGTCTCTTGTTTTAACACCATCCTCAAGTGACTGGTACAATCCTTGTTCAACGAGCTGACCCATTTCCTTTAGCTTTAGATCCTTGTGCCGCTCTGACAGCCAGTCCATCAGCATAACAGTAGAAAGCATCATACCAATCGGATTGCCGATGTTTAAGCCGGCAATGTCAGGTGCGGAACCATGTGCTGCCTGGGCCATTGCAACATTGTCATTTGAGTTGATAGAAGGAGCCAGTCCCAGGCTGCCTACAAGTTCACCAGCAAGGTCAGAAAGAATATCTCCATACATATTTTCCGTAACAATGACATCAAAATCTTTGGCACGACGTACTAAGTGGGCCGCCATTGCGTCAATATGGTAATCGTCTATTGTCACTTCAGGGTACTGCTCTGCTACATCCCGGCAAACCTTTAAAAACAAGCCGGTACTCAAACGTAGTACATTAGCTTTATGAACAATCGTTACTTTTTTGCGGCGCTGCATCGCCATTTTAAAAGCGCTATGGGCAATACGTTCCGTTGCTTTTCGCGTAAAGACGCCTGAAGTCACCACCACGTCTTCCGTGATCTGCCATTCACCATGCCCACTGTACATATTGCGGTCCGCATAAAAACCCTCTGTATTTTCACGGTAGATTACTAGATCTGCTTCTTCTACAACACTTTTAATTCCAGGCATTGTTTTAGCTGGACGAATGTTGGCATACAAATCAAGGTTGTGGCGAAGGGCACCGCTCGGGTTCAGCTTGATTTTATGTTCTGGAGGATAAGCAGCTGAATCATGTGGTCCAAGAAGCCATCCATGAGTGGTTTCTAATGTTTTCGTTGTGATTTCTGGAAGAGGATCATTGTGATGTTTAATGCCTTTCCATCCCATGGGAAGGTCAACCCACTCAATATCTACACCTACTTTTTGGGCAGCCGTTTTGAAAACATTCACTGTAGCGCCCACAATTTCAGGTCCAATGCCGTCTCCAGCTAATACTCCGATACGATAAACAGTCATTGTTTCGACTTCCTTTCTGAATTAAAAAGTGTCCCAGTTCAGTAAAAACATATTGATTGTGCTGTTTTCACTGTAAACGATTTCAAACAATTAATAAAATAGAATTTTTTATCACTTAACTATTACATTTTTCTATGTAAAAGCCTGAAATTACAAAAGTAGAGTCCAAAAGGAAAGTGATTTTATTCAAAATTAGAATATGTAATCATGAATTATCACTATTTTTCAAAGGATTTATGGATCGAGTACACTTTAATCAGAGAAAACAAATCTTCATTTACAAAAATGAAAGCGTTATCTCAACAAGTGGAAGGAGGTTTGTTCTACACTTAGAGGTCGATTAAAAAAATAGTCAAGTAAGCTTGGCTTTCTTCAAAACTTAAGAGAGAAAGAAATGTATCGAGGGAGGAATGAGCGTTTCAAATAAAGTCCGTCGCTTTTCGAATTAAAACAAAAGAACCAAAATTTACTGATTATTCAGACAAATAAACTGGGGGGATTTTGATGAAAAAGTTGATGGTACCTATTCTAGCTGCTGCCTTAACGCTGGGAACGGCCGCCTGCAGTAATAGTGGAGGAGAAAAAGCTGCCGGTGGACAAGGCGGATCAGGCAGCAGCTATCCGGAAAAAGCGATAACCTTTTCTGTTCCATCCGGTGCAGGAGGCGGGCTCGATACAACAGGAAGGGCGCTGAGCAACCTTTTTTCTTCTGAAGGAATTGTAGACAGTACCATTACCGTTGAAAATAATCCAGGCGGCGGACAAGTTGTCGGCACAGTTGATTTTGCGAACAAGGACAAAGGGAACGACTACCGGCTGCTGATTGCGTCAACACCATTTATTTTGAACCACATTAAAAAAGAAGGAAACAGCCCGGTTTCCTTCCGGGACATTACACCAATTGCCCGGCTGGTGACAGAATACGATGTACTGGCAGTCCCGGCAGATTCTAAATACGACTCATTAGATGCTTTATTTGCTGACATGAAAAAAGATCCATCATCTATTTCTTTTGCGGGCGGCTCTGGTCCAGGCTCTTTTGACCACTTAAATGCCATTTATCCGGCCATGAAAGCCGGCGTAGATGTAAAAGGCCTTAAGTATATTTCTTTTGATGGCGGTGGAGAGGCGCTCACTTCTCTGCTTGGCGGAAACGCTGACGTTATTTCTTCTGATGTCTCTTCCGTATATGAGTATGTAAAAGCCGGCAAAGTGAAGATCCTGGGCATTTCTGCTCCTGAACGTCTGGAAGGAGAGTTTGCAGAGATTCCAACGTACAAAGAGCAGGGCATAGACGCCGAATTAACCAACTGGCGCGGTATTTACGGACCGGCTGATATGTCAGAAGATGCGAAAGCCTACTGGGAAGAAAAAGTAGCCCAGCTGGTAGATACAGAAGCCTGGAAGAAAGAACTGGAAAAACAAGGCTGGCAGGATGGCTATATGGCATCGGAGGACTTTATCAAGCTAATGGAAGAAGAAGAAGCGATGTATAAAGAGATTTACGAAGATCTCGGCATGGCGAAATAATGATCTTTAAACAGGAGAAAAGCAGCGGCATGAAATTTCCCGATAGGCTGCTGCTTTTTCCGAGGCAGGGAGGAGGAAAACAATGAGCAAAACATTTGACCGCTATGCAGGCATCCTATTTCTTGCAATCGGCGCCATGTTTGTAGTAGAAAGCTTTAAACTTTCTCAAAGTGCCTACGGCAGTGAAATTGGTCCAAATATTTTTCCGATGTCTTTGGGCATTGCCTTAATCTTGCTGAGCATCCGTCTTGTTTATGAAACGTTTCGCTACACAGAAGTGAAAAGTAGCAGTACGAAACTGGATTATAAGCGGTTTGGCATTGTCCTGACTGCCGCCATTTTATATGCGGCACTTTTAGAAACACTTGGATATGTGATTACTACCTTCCTGTTTTTGTTCATTGGTTTCCAGACAATGCAGAGAGGAAAGGTATGGGCATCTGTTATGATTGCTGGATGTTTTTCCTTAGGGGTCTACTACTTATTTGTCGTTCTTTTACAAGGTTCACTTCCACCATTTCCATCATGGATGAGTTTCAGTTAGGAGGGGTTAGATGGGCACGCTGGATTATTTACTTCAGGGTTTTGCAACAGCCCTGCAATGGCATAATCTTCTGTTCGCTTTTTTCGGCGTATTGATTGGAACGGCTGTTGGTGTCCTCCCTGGTATTGGCCCTATGAGCGGGATCGCTCTTTTAATGCCGATTACCGCATCCATTACAAGCGGGCTTCCTGCTGAAGCGGCAGCCACAAGCTCTATTATTTTACTGGCTGGCGTATATTACGGCGCCATGTATGGCGGCTCTACCACGTCCATTCTCTTGAACACGCCAGGCGAATCGTCTTCAGTTGTCACGACACTTGATGGGCACCAAATGGCTAAAAACGGCCGGGCGGGAATCGCGCTGGCCATTTGTGCAATCGGTTCTTTTGCCGCTGGATTAGTTGCTTTAATCGGATTGATTTTGCTGGCTAAACCGCTGGCCGGTATTGCGTTAAAGTTTGGCCCGGCAGAATATACATCTCTTATGCTGCTTGGCCTGCTGGCTGTAAGCGGTCTTGGCGGCAAATCGATTACGAAAGCCTTAATGATGACCGTCTTTGGCCTGCTTCTTGCAACAATTGGCATCGACTCTGTTTCGGGTGTTACCCGGTTTACGTATGACATACCGGTTCTGTATTCAGGATTAGAATTCTTAACGATCGCAGTTGGACTCTTTGCGGTAGGAGAAGTGTTTAAAGCTATTTTAGAGCGTGAAAGCAATGACGGCGAAATTGCCAGGATTACCCGAATCATTCCGACTAAACAGGATTTAAAAGACAGTTCTCTTCCGATTGCCCGGGGATCTGTTTTGGGATTTTTCATCGGTGTTCTTCCTGGTGCCGGGGCTACTCTTGCTTCTTTCTTTTCCTACATTATGGAAAAGAAATTAAGCAAAAATCCTAAGAAGTTCGGAACGGGCGCTATTGAGGGAGTAGCGGCTCCAGAATCTGCAAACAATGCGGCGGCCGGAGGAGCGATTGTTCCCCTGCTCACGCTTGGTATTCCAGGGTCTGGTTCCACAGCGATTTTAATGAGTGCGTTTATTATGTTTAATATTACCCCTGGTCCGCTTCTTTTTGAAGAACACCCGGATGTTGCCTGGGGATTGATTGCCAGCATGTTTGTCGGAAATGCGATTTTACTGATCTTAAATCTGCCAATGGTAAAAGTGTTTGCCAAAGTAGTAGAAACACCTGCCAAATACTTGATTCCGTTAATTATCGGTTTTTCTTTCTTTGGCGTTTATGCGGTCCAGTTTTCTGTTTTTGATTTAGGCCTGCTGATTGCCTGTGGAGTAGCTGGTTATTTTCTTTCAAAAAATGATTTTCCGATTGCTCCTCTGGTGTTGGGCCTGGTATTAGGGCCGATGATTGAAAACAATTTACGGAGAGCACTGACGCTATCTAATGGCGATATAATGATTTTCTTCCAAAAACCGCTTTCCCTGGCTTTTATTATTGTCGGGATTCTATGGATTTTAACTCCTCTGTTTTTAAAACTGAGAGGGAAAAAATTAATTTTAAATGAAGAAGGATAATTAAAGGAGAGAAAAAAATGACTGTTGAAAACCAAGTGAAAATGAATATTGTAGAGCAATTTGAGGACATCCCAACAACTTGTATTTCCGATGCGCTGCAAGGGGTGAACAATTTGTCATCAGCGATTCAGCCGCTCAAAGAAGAATACCGTGTTGCCGGGCGGGCTTTTACAGTAAAAATGCCAGTTGGTGATAATTTAGTCGTGCTGAAAGCAATCAGAGAAGCAAAACCGGGCGATGTTTTAGTGATTGACGCAAAAGGAGACACATACCGGGCGATAGCAGGTGACTTTATTGTTGGGATGGCGCAGACGCTTGGCATTAAAGGCATTATTGTAGATGGCGTGATTCGGGATGTCGTTGGTATCAAAGAATTAAATTACCCCGTTTTCTGCAAAGGGACAACCATTGCCGCAAGCGGAAAAGCAGGGCAGGGAGAAATCAACGTGCCGATTTCCTGCGGCGGTGTAACCATTCAACCCGGTGATATTATTGTAGGAGACGCGGATGGCGTTACCGTTATTCCGCAGGAAGCAGAAGAAGACGTATTAAAACAGTCCATAGAGAAAGCAGATAAAGATATTAAACGAGCCCAAAAAGTATCAGGTAATAGAGAAGAAATTATTGCGTATTTAGATCGCTTCTTATCATAAGAAAACAGGCCAAAACTGGCCTGTTCAGGCTGTTGACAAACGCCCGCTTTCGGCGTCATTTGCCGTCTGCGAATGCTCATGACCCCGAAAAGGTCACTCCGCTTCCCAGCCGGCGGCGTTTCTGGAAAGACAGGCGTTTTCAATCAGCCTGCTTTCTTAGTTTGTCTACACTCTCAACAGGCCAAAACTGGCCTGTTTTTTAGTTCTTGAAAGCAACATGCTGCTTAATAAAATCAGCGAATGCTTTTACAACGTTTAATTCTTCAGCTTCTGGATGATACACCATCCATGTTTTTTGTGTGAGTGCCTGGCCCTCTTTGGATTGAAGCGGGATTTTGTAAATAGTGTCCGTTTCATTAAAAAATAAAGATGGCAGAATGGCATACCCTAAACCGTTTAACACCATTTCTTTGCAGGTATCAGCCCGGTCTACCGTGATGCCAATCGAAGGAGGATGCGAGTAATGCTCAGCCCACCAATTGTCTGTCATATGCTTATAAAGCTGGTCCGTTTGATAATCAATCCTGGCCAGGTGAGGCAGGTCCTCGAGTGTGAGCGGCTCATTGGAAAACACACATAAATTCTCTTCAAACAGCTGCTCTTTATGGCCGGGCCAATTGTATTCCCCACGGATAAAGCCGATATGGATATCATGATTGTAAGCAAGCTGGTAGATCTGCCTGCTGTAGGCGGTTTCAATTTGAAATTCAACATCCGGATACTGTTCTTTAAACTGTTTTAACCAGCCGGGGAGTTTATATTTGCTGATGAAGTTTGAAACACCAATCCGAAGCGTGCCGGCCACAATATGGTTAAAATTATCAACTTCTTCTTTAATTTCGCGAAATGTATCTAAAAGTTCTTCAGCACGTTTTGCTAAATATTCTCCTTCAGGCGTAAACTGTACGCCTTTAATGCCGCGGTTTACAATTTTAACCCCAAATTCTGTTTCAATCTGCTTCAGCCGTTTCGTCAAGGTCGGCTGGGCAATAAAGAGGGTTTGGCCTGCTTTTGTAATGCTTTTTTCATGAAAAAGCGTATGTAAAATTAACCAGTCCCGATCGTCCATATGCGCCCTCCTTTTTTTTCAAACATATCATACCATTTGTTTTTGCTAAAGAAGAAAGATGGAAATCGTTCATGTTTAACTATGAAAAAATGCTATTTTTTCGAAAAGAAACGATTCAGTATGATAGAAATAAGCGAATTTCTATTTAGAACAGAAAAGGGGAAACGGCATGAAGACAAAAGGATATATCGAGCCAGTCAGCCTGAAAGTAAATGAAAACGAATACACCTATTATCCCATTCATCAATTAGACAATCAAAAGTTTCAGCATATAGCAAGGCTCCCATATTCGATTAAGGTACTGCTGGAGGCGGCCATCCGTACATTCGATGGAACCTCTATAACGGAAGAGCATATTCGGAAACTGGCGGACTGGACAGTAGAAAGAGAACCGAATGAAGAAGTTCCATTTAAGCCCGTACGCATATTGCTTCATGACACAACAGGGCTTCCAGCCATTGTGGATTTAGCCGCTATGCGTGAAACGATGAAGCGCTCAGGAGGCAATGTTTCGGCTGTCAATCCTTTGATTCCAGTGGATCTGGTTGTCGATCATTCGGTAACCGTTGATTATTTTGCCCGGCCAGATGCCCTAGAGCTGAATGAGAAAGTAAACATGGAGCGCAATGGTGAGCGGTTTCGTTTCCTATGCTGGGCACAGCAGGCATTTGAGAACTTGAACATTATTCCGCCTTCTTCCGGCATTATGCACCAAATTAACATGGAGTATTTGTCCACTGTTACGGCGGTAAAACAAGAGGAAGGGCAGGCCGTTGTTTATCCTGATTCACTTGTTGGAACAGACTCTCACACGACCATGATAAATGGTCTTGGGATTGTGGCATGGGGAGTAGGCGGAATAGAAGCGGAAGCAGCGATGCTTGGGCAGCCTTTGTATTTTGCCACACCGGAAGTGGTCGGCTTCCGGCTGACTGGATCACTTCCAGAAGGAACGACATCAACAGATCTTGCCCTAACCATTACAAACATTCTTCGTCAAAAAGGTGTGGTTGGAAAGTTTGTAGAGTTTTTTGGCGAAGGCGTGCGTTCCATGAGCGTAGCTGACCGTGCCACTGTTGCGAATATGGCGCCAGAATACGGAGCCACAATGGGCTTTTTCCCTGTAGACGAGCAAACGATTCACTACCTGCGGCTGATCGGGCGTGACGAGGAGCAGGTCGACCTGGTTGAAGCGTATTACAAAGCTCAGGGCATGTTTATGGAAAAGGACAGTGAAGATCCGGCTTATCCTGAAGTCATTGAGCTGGATTTATCTACCGTCGTTCCATCCTTAGCAGGCCCTAAACGGCCGCAGGACCGAATCAGTTTAACAAACATGAAACAAAATTACCGGGAAGTCATCCGCAAGCCGGTGGCCGAGGGAGGTTATGGCGTTACCGAGGAAGCACTCAGAAAAGAGGTTCCGGTTACGCACAAAAGTGGAGAAACATCCGTTATAAAGCATGGTTCTGTCGTGCTGGCAGCCATTACAAGCTGCACCAATACATCGAATCCGACTGTGCTTATGATGGCAGGGCTGCTTGCGAAAAGGGCAGTTGAAAAAGGATTGTCTAAGCCTGCTTTTGTGAAAAGTTCATTAACCCCAGGATCGCGTGTAGTCACCGATTATCTTCAGGAATCAGGGCTGCTTCCATATTTAGAAAAACTGGGCTTTCACATTGCCGGGTATGGATGTGCTACTTGCATCGGCAACTCAGGACCGCTTCCTTCTGAAATAAGCGAAGCGATCAGCCAGTACGACTTGACTGTAGCAGGCGTTCTGTCAGGAAACCGTAATTTTGAAGGCCGGGTCCACCCTGAGATCAAAGCCAATTACCTGGCTTCACCGCCTCTAGTGGTGGCCTATGCACTGGCTGGCACAGTTGATATTGATTTTACAACAGAGCCTCTTGGGCATGACTCCAGCAATCAGCCTGTTTATCTGCGTGATATTTGGCCGTCTTTAGCGGATACACAAAAATGGCTTGGGGATGCCCTGCGGCCTGAGCTGTTTCAAATGAGGTATCAAAATATACTCAAAGCTAACGAAAGATGGAATGGGTTAGAGATTCCAGAAGGACCGCTTTTTGACTGGGAAGAATCTTCAACCTACGTACAGGAGCCGCCATTTTTAAAAGACTTGCCTACCCAGCCAGGAAACATTGTTGATTTTCAGCATGCCCGTGCGATAGCCGTATTAGGACACTCGATTACAACAGACCATCTGTCGCCGTCTGGCGTAGTGCCAGCTAACAGTACGGCTGGTTTATATTTAAAAAGCCGTGGTGTGAAGCCGAGGGATTTGAATTCTTATCCTTCACGGCGCGGCAATCACCAAGTCATGATTCGGGGAGCGCTGGCTAACCATCGAATCCGCAACTATCTGGTTCCTGGCTCAGAAGGGGGCGTAACGAAATACTTGCCGAGCGGGGAAGTCATGCCGATGTATGAGGCGTCGCTAAAATACAAAAAAGATCATACGCCACTATTTATTATCGCAGGAAAAGAATATGGCACAGGCAGTTCCCGTGACTGGGCGGCGAAAGGTACAGCACTGCTCGGTGTCAAAGCTGTGATTGCCGAAAGTTTTGAACGTATTCACCGCAGCAACCTGGTTGGAATGGGCATGCTTCCTCTTCAGTTTGAGAACGGGGAAAATGCGGAGTCTTTAGGCATTGAAGGAACAGAAATCTTTCAGACAATCGGCTTATCAGACGAGATTCAGCCCGGACAAAAGATTAGAATTAAAGCAATAGGCGAAGACGGAAAAGCTTTTGAATTTAATGTATTTGTGCGGCTGGACAATATTGTAGATGTCGAATATTACCGGCATGGGGGCATTATGCAAAAAGTCATCCGGCAATTAATAAATCATACCTCCACGCTAACTGTGAAATAAAGCAAGTAAGCTGTTCGACTGCAATCATTGATGTGAAAATGACTGTTTGAAGGAGGAGAAAGCATGGAAATAAGCAATACATTTGCCGAATTTGTTGTGGCAATTAATAAAACAGCACAGGAATTCCAATCCAGCATTGTCATTAAAACTGATCGTAAAAGTTTTGATGCAAAGAGTGTTCTTGGGCTGACGTATTCTGTTCTAAGCTCCAAGACCTTTGAACTTGAAATTCATGGGCCGGATGAAGATGAAGCAAAAAAAGCGATGACCTATGTATTTCATCAGCATAATGTACCTGTATGCGTGAATGAATGACAGAAAGGCTCCTGGCACTGACCAGGAGCTTTTCTGTGCCCAATAGAAAAAGGAATAAAAGTAGTGAATAACAAAGGTTTTATTTAGAATGAGTGGTTTAATTAACTAGCAATTTTTTTATTTTTCTTCAGAAGTCATTAAACCATACATTTGTACAAAATCAACAAACTCCTTTACTAAGGCCAATTCTGTTAACTCCTCACGGTATAACATACGTGTTTTCCAAATAATAGGAGAATCGTTTCGGTCCATTAAAAAAACTTTTTGCAAAAGGTCGTGTTCCTCTAATACAATACTGGGTGCGATACAGTAGCCAAACCCATTCAGCACCATTCTTTTGGCTATTTCTACATTATCAACATCCATGTGATTGATAGGCGGTTTAGAAAAATGAGCCTTCCACCAATTTTCAATCACCATATTTAGTGCCGGATCTGTTTGGTAAACAACTCTTCTCATAGAAGGAAGCTCTTCTAAAGCGATTTTTTGGGAAGAGAGAACACAAATATGCTCTTCTGAGATCGTAATGCTTTTGTTTGGCCATGTATGATTTCCTCTTACAATCCCGATATGTGCTTCCTGTTTATAAACCGTTTGAATCACATCATGATTAACGCCTGTTGTCACATGAAACTCAACTTGAGGAAATTTTTCATGAAAGGCTTTAAGCAGCTGAGGCAGGCGGTAAAAAGCGAAGGTCCTGGATACACTTAACCGCAAAGTTCCTTTTACTTCACCGCCTTTATTCTGAAGCTGTTCCTCTATTTTCTGTTCTTCCTTTAACATAGCGGCAGCGTGCTTAACCAATAATTCTCCTTCTTCCGTAAAATCAACACCTTTTCTTCCGCGATAAAAAAGTTTAATATTAAATTCTTTCTCAATCTGCTGGAGCCGATAAGTTAAGGTTGGCTGTGCCATATACAGCCGTTCCGCTGCTTTGGTAATATTTTTTTCATTGTAAACCATTTGTAAAATAATCCAGTCTTTTGTTCCCATTGTATTTCCCACCTTATAATCGAAAAAATCTATAGTTATTTATAAAAAATAAATATTTTATTAATTAATCTAACTATAATATATTTATCGTACAGCAAGTGAGTAAACTTTTTAAAAAATTTTTATCATCTTTGTAAGCGAATTCAAGGGAGGGAGTAGAGATGCAGGAGAAGGAATACCAAATTGGTCTGATACACGCAACCATAAATTCCGTACAGCCGATTTTGGAAGCTTTTCGCGAGCATGCGCCGGATGTCACGGTTGTGAACTTTATGGATGAAAGTTTGATTTTCGAATTAAATGAAACGAATACAGTAACGAAAGATATGGTCAGGCGGCTGCTGAATCTAGCCCAGAAAGCAGTCGATTATGGAGTAGACGGAATATTGCTGACCTGCTCATCTTTTACGCCGGCAGTAGCCAAAATCAGCCACCTATTTGAAGTTCCCATGTTAAGTGCGGATTTGAGTATGTTGGAGAGAGCCGTAGAGATTGGAAGCCGGATCGGTGTGATTGCTACAGTGGCAGCGGCGGGACCGACCACTACAGGACTTTTAGAAGGAATTGCTGCAAAGCATGGAAAAGATATCTTAATTGACACAGCAATTATACCTGAAGCTTTCGAAGCTCTCCAGAATCGGAATCAAACTAAGCATGATCAGTTGATTCATCAGAAAGCGGAAGAGTTAGCGTTAGAATGTGACGTTATTCTTTTTGCCCAGTTTTCTATGGCCAGAGCGTTGAAAACATTAAAAACAAAACCAAAGCCAATCTTGACAAGTCCCGAAATCAGCGTAAAAGCAATCATTGAAGAAGTATCCAAAAAGGAGGCCGTTTTAAATGATTAAAACTGAAATGATGCATGTAACATCATTAATCGAAGGAAATTCTGTCAGTCGAGCGGAAGGGAAAACAGCTGATGTCATCAGCCCATTTAATGGTGAAGTAGTAGGAAAAGTGAGTCTGGCATCTGCAGAGGATGCAGAAAGAGCGATCCAGTCGGCTCATCGTGTTTTTCATGAAACTATGAAAAAAATGCCGGCTTACCAGCGTGCTGATATTTTACGTAAAACCGCTGACTTACTGGAAGCACAGACAGAAGAATTTGCACGCATTCTCGTATTAGAAGCAGGAAAGCCGATCCGGGATGGTCGCGGAGAAGTAGGAAGAGCTGTACAGGTACTTCGCTTTGCAGCAGATGAAGCGAAGAAAATCGAAGGAGAACTCGTTCCAATGGATGCAGCTGTTGGAGGGGAGAATCGGATAGGCATGGTGCGCCGCCTGCCAATCGGAGTGGTATCTGCGATTACACCGTTTAATTTCCCGCTCAACCTCGCTTTACATAAACTAGCTCCAGCTTTTGCAGCAGGAAATACAGTGGTATTAAAACCAGCAGGCAAAACACCTCTTTCTGCGTTCATGCTTGTAAAGCTTTTTGAAGAAGCTGGTTTGCCGAAAGGTGCCTTGAACTTAGTGATTGGAAACGGATCAGAAGTTGGCGACATTTTGGTAACAGATTCACGTGTCAGCAAAATTACATTCACAGGAAGCCCAGCTGTAGGAATTGATCTTCGTCAAAAAGCAGGGCTGAAAAAAGTAACGCTTGAACTAGGATCGAATTCTCCAAACATTATTTTTGAGGATGGAGACGTCAAAGCGGCGGCTGCTGGGCTGGTACGAGGAGCTTTTGCATTTTCAGGCCAGGTGTGTATTTCAGCCCAGCGCATTTATGTACAAAAAGGCGTTTACCAAGAGTTTCTGGACCAATATGTTTCTGCTGTTAAAGTGTTAACTCTTGGAGATCCAGCTGACGAATCAACAGATATCGGGCCAATGATTAGTGAAAAAGAAGCGATTCGTGCTCATAGCTGGATTCAGGAAGCGGTAAAAGCAGGGGCAAGGCTTGCAACAGGCGGCAATCGGGAAGGCGCGCTGCTTGAGCCGACTATCCTTGTTGATGTGAAACCGGATATGAAAGTGGTTTGTGAAGAAACGTTTGCTCCAATCGTTTCTGTGATTCCGTTTGAAACAGAAGAAGAAGTGATTGAAATGGCGAACGACTCCGTATTTGGCCTCCAGGCAGGGGTATTCACAAACGATATTAATCGTGCGATGCGTATAGCAGAAGGCCTTGAAACAGGAGGCGTTTGGATCAATGAAACGTCTACCTACCGCCAAGACAACTATCCATATGGCGGCGTAAAGCTGAGTGGTATTGGAAAAGAAGGCGTTAAATATGCGATTGACGATATGACAGAAATCAAATTCATCGGAATTAAACTGGGCTAAGGGGGAAAAAACATGGCAATTTCATATTTCCGTACAGCAGGTATACTTATTACAGGAGCAGGCTCTATTGCTGAAGTAGGAGAGCAGGCTAAGAAATTAGAAGCAACAAAAGTAATCATTGTGACTGATAAAGTTATCCGTGAAACAGGTCTGTTGTCTAAAGTGACAGAACCACTGGCTGAGGCCGGTTTAGAAGCAGATATTATTGATGAAGTATTGCCAGAACCGCCATTTGAAAATTTAGAGCAGCTGGCTGCCCAAATCAAAGGAAAAGGCTATGACTTGCTTGTAGGTGTAGGAGGCGGCAGTGCACTAGATATTACGAAAGTGCTTTCCGTTATGTTGACAAATAAAGAGGATGTGCGTGATTTTGTCGGCATTGATAAAGTAAAGAATCCAGGAGTGCCTACGATTCTTGTGCCGACTACAGCCGGAACTGGCTCGGAGGTAACATATAATGCTATTTTTACCGATACACGAGACAAAGTAAAAAAAGGAATTGTCAGCCCGTACCTGCTTCCAAGTGTGGCCATTGTAGATGCTGAATTAACATTGACTGTCCCTCCAGCGGTAACAGCGGCAACTGGAATGGATGCATTGGTGCATGCTGTAGAATCTTATACGGCTATTCGTGCTGGAGAACTAACAGACGGCATTGCCCTACAGGCGATCAAGCTTATTTCACGTTCTATTCGTAAAGCTGTGTATAACGGAAAAGATCTGAAAGCCCGTGAAGATATGGCAATGGGCAGCCTTCTGGCAGGGATCTCTCTTGGAAATGCGGGGGTTGGAGCCGTTCACGCTCTTGCTTATCCACTTGGCGGTAAATTCAAAGTGCCGCATGGTGTTGCCAACTCGCTCCTGCTGCCGTATGTCATGAAGTACAATGTAGTAGCGGACCTGGAGAAATTTGCGGAGGTAGCAGAAGCGCTTGGAGAAAATATTGAAGGATTATCGCTTCGTGAAGCAGCAGACCGTGCTGTTGCGGCGCTTGCCCAGCTGTCTCAGGATGTTGGCATTCCTTCCAGCTTGAAAGAAGTGGGCGTAACAGCTTCGGATATTCCAGCTTTGGCGGAAGAAGCAAGCAAAGTCGATCGTCTGTTGAATAACAATCCAAGATGGCTGACAGTAAAAGAAATCCAGAAGATTTATGAAGAAGCATACGGCGCTATTAAAGAACCATCACATGCTTGATAAGCTTCGTTAAACATACACGTCCAGATTCATTGAACTAAATGAATCAGCAGGAGGCAAAATCATGAGTTATTTCTCAGAACTAAAAAACAAAAAAGTAGTCATTGTCGGCGGAAGCAAGGGAATTGGAAAAAGTATTGCCCTTGCCTTCGCTGAGTTAGGCTCAGACGTTATCGTTACTGGCAGAAACGAGCAAGATCTTCAAGAAGCAGCATCGGAACTGCAACAGTATAATCCTCAATGTTCCTATTTAACAGCGGATATCCAGGATGTCCCGCAAATTTACAACATGATCGACCTTGCTTATAGACGTCTTGGCCGGATCGATGTGCTGGTGAATAATGCAGGCATTAATATTGCAAAGCCGTCATTAGAAGTGACAGAAGAAGACTGGGACCGGGTGCTTGATACGAACTTAAAAGGAACATTCTTTTGTACCCAGCGGGCTGGGAAATACATGATTGAGCAGGAACATCCGGGTAAAATCATTAATATTGTGTCCCAGATGGCATTTGTTGGCTACATCAAACGTGCAGCCTACTGCTCCAGTAAAGGCGGAGCGGTACAGCTGACAAAAGCTTTGGCGGTTGAATGGGCTCAGCATCAGATAAAAGTAAATGCGGTAGCTCCGACATTTATTGAAACAGATTTCACCAAAGCGATGTTTAAGGATCCAGACTTTCATCAGGATGTATTGAACCGGATACCACTCGGTTCATTGGCAAAGCCAAATGATGTGACAGGGGCAGTTCTATTCCTGGCTTCAGACATGGCGAATTTTATTACAGGTGAAACCATCCGTGTAGACGGCGGCTGGACAGCCATATAAGTCTGATAGACTTAAATAGTTGTACTGGCTAGTCTTCCGATTTCGGGTGCCTCCTTGATTTATAAAATAAGAACATTTTAAATTACAGCAAGCTCTACTATTGTAATATTCCTGGAATGTTAGGAAAGCCGCAGTGGGAGAAGAAAAAGCAAAATTGGTGATGGCGAGTGTATTGTGGAAACACAGTCTGCCGGTTGAAGTCGTATAAATGTAAATGAAAAAAGTGTAGACCATCTGGAGATCTGCACTTTTTGCGTTCGTGTTTAAGAAGATGCCGATTCATTTTCAATGTTAGAGAGCTGAGTGGCATTTATTAAAATGGATGTTGTTCTTTTTGCTAATCTCATCACTGTATCTAACCTTGTGTTATTTAAAGAATGTACGGGAAAAAAAGGGTCTAAATGATTGACGACCGCTTTAAGATGATAATCACCAACTTCCGGCAGCGTTTGATGAACAGCATTCCCCGGGCAGAAAGATCCCTCATTAAAATAAATGGATTCAATCTGATGGGGATCACCTAAACAGGCATCAATGGCAAAAACAAGTGAATCCAGCTTCTTTTTTTGAATTTCTTTTAAAACGATTTTTAAATTCTGGGCATGTACCGGTTCGCTGAGTGTGCCAAACACCTGATAGGGAATAGGATGTTCTTTTAGCATCGTGCCGACTAAAGGGCCAAAAGAATCTCCTGTAGACCGATCAGAGCCAATACATAAAAAAACAAGCTCTTTAGAGGATAAGCGAAGTGTATGTGCGATTTGTTTCGACATCTCTGCGGTCTCCTCACCGGTTTTCGTTATAAAACGAACTGTTTTTTTGTGCCGCTGAACGGCTTTTCTGTTTTTAAAAGGATACATCTGCACGCCCCCTTTTAGCTGATTACTTATTTAAGGTATAAGGATATTCAGATAGCTTTAGTATACCCGTTTTTCTTGTCAGATACTTTTATGTGATTACAGACAATTTGAGAGAAAGAGGCTAGAAGGGATTAAACGAATTAATTCGATTGCCAATGCCTGCCTTGCTCATTCAAAGTCTGCTTTGTTAAAATTTACTATGTAAACTGTTCTATAAAGAAGGAGTGAGGAAATGAAGGCGTTATTTATTGGAGGAACCGGGACAATCAGCAGTGCCGTTTCAAAGCGTGTCGTGGAAAAAGGATGGGACTTATACCTTTTAAACAGGGGGAACCGTTTGGATCAAGTACCTGAAGGCGCAACGGTTATCAAAGGAGATATCCAAGACGAAAAAGCGGTTGCAGAACTCATCAAGGATTTCCATTTCGATGTGGTTGCGGACTTTATCGCCTTTAAGCCAGAGCATATTGAACGTGATATAAGGCTGTTTACAAACAAAACGAAGCAGTTTATTTTTATCAGCTCCGCTTCCGCTTATCAAAAACCACTTTCTTATTATCGAACAAGTGAAAGTACACCATTAAGCAACCCGTACTGGGAGTATTCACAGGACAAAATCGCTTGTGAAGAGGTGCTGATGGCGGAATATCGCAATAATCAGTTTCCAGTCACAATCGTGCGTCCAAGTCATACATATGGAGAACAAAAGGTGCCGGTAGCCTTCTATGGAAAAAACGGCAGCTGGCAGGTTGTAGAACGGATCCGACAAGGAAAGCCGGTCATTATTCATGGTGACGGTACGTCGCTTTGGACATTAACGCATAACACTGATTTTGCTAAAGCCTTTGTCGGACTGATGGCCAATCAAGGGGCTATAGGGGAAGCGGTCCATATTACATCGGACGAGGCGCTTACCTGGAACAAAATTTATGACTGCATTGGGGCAGTTTTTAATGTGGAAGTGAAAAAAGTCCATGTAGCGACTGATTTCCTCGTTGGCTGCCGGCCGGATCTAGAAGGGCCATTACTCGGGGATAAAGCTGGCTGCGCTGTATTTGACAACAGCAAAATCAAAAGACTTGTCCCGGATTTTATCGCAACGAAACGGTTCGATGAAGGAGTCAGGGGAGCGATTGAACATATCTTAGCCCATCCGGAACTGCAAAAGACCGACGAGGAATTTGACCGTTTCTGTGACAGGCTGATTGATGTGCAGCAGGCAGGTTTAAATATGTTCAAAGAATCATTCTGAAGAGAGTGAGAAAAAGTAAAAAATAAAAACTGAAGGATTGCGGAAGAGATGGATTTGAAAACTGGTTAAACGTATAAAATTCAATATAGTGAGTGGTTAACACTTTGGTGAAAGAGCATGTTTTTTCGAGCATGCTCTTTTTTAATGACATAAACCTATATACATAACAAAAAACTAAAAACCTTAAAAGTGATTAGAAAAAGTTAGCTTAAAGGCAGTTTATATAGACTTGGTGGTTTTAATATAAACAATTGATAAATCAATGCAAAATGTATCCGGATACAAAAAAACAAATTTTTTGAAAAAAAGGTATAGACAAACGCTTTCAACAGTTGTATAGTGTTCACATAAGCTAGTTGTCATACAAGTACACAAGTTAACAAGTGGTTAAGTTTACATCTTAAATTATGACAGAGGTGATTGTAGTGAAAGAAGTAAGTGTTGCGGAACTACAAGAAAAAGCGATTGAGCTCAGAAAAACAGCCATTACAATGATTTTTGAAGCTCAGTCCGGACATCCAGGGGGTTCATTATCCGCTGCAGATATCATCACAGCCCTTTATTTTAAAGAAATGAATATAGATCCCCAAAACCCTAAATGGGAAGACCGGGACCGTTTTGTTCTCTCAAAAGGCCATGTAGCCCCTATTCAATATGCGGCCTTGGCGCTCCGAGGCTTTGTTCCATATGAAAACGTATACAAGCTAAGACAATACGGATCTCCATTCCAGGGTCATCCTGATATGAAGAAGTGCCCGGGCATCGATATTTCAACCGGTTCACTAGGCCAGGGACTTTCCTGCGGCGTGGGTATGGCACTTGCAGGCAAACGGGACGAAAAAGATTACCGGGTATTCGCTATGGTAGGCGATGGGGAGTGCCAGGAAGGGCAAATTTGGGAAGCGGTTCAAACAGCCGTAAAATACAACCTGGATAACTTAATTGTCTTTGTCGATAATAACCGCTTGCAAATTGATGGCTTCTGTGAGGAAATTATGCCTCTGCAGGACATCGAGAAAAAGTTTGAAGTATTCGGTTTTGAAACGAAACGAATTGATGGACACTCGATGGAAGAGATCGTGCAGACATTAGATGAAGTGACAAAAGCGAAAAACGGAAAGCCGAAATGCATTGTAGCCGACACGATTAAAGGAAAAGGCGTTTCTTATATGGAAGACGTCTGCTCATGGCATGGTGTAGCGCCAAATGAAAAGGAATATGAGCAAGCACTAGAAGAATTAGCAGGAGGTTTAAAATCATGAGCCTAACTGAAAAAGCAGTAATGACAAAAAAAGCGACACGGGAAGCTTTCGGTGATGAAATCGTTAAATTAGGAAAAGAAAATAAAAATATTTACGTAGTAGATATTGATATCGGCAAGTCATGTAAAACCGGAGAATTCATTAAGCAGCTTCCTAATCAGCATGTGAACGTCGGGATTGCGGAGCAGAACGGTGCCGGCCTGGCAGCAGGCCTTGCAACAACTGGTAAAATTCCATTTGTAAGCACTTACGCTGTTTTTGGCTCGCTGCGGATGGCGGAACAAATCCGCCAGGAAGTATGCTATCCAAACTTGAATGTAAAGATCGCCTGCTCACACGGCGGACTGACTCCAGGAAATGACGGGGGAAGCCATCAGGCGATTGAAGATATGGGCGTTTTAAGATCATTCCCAAATATGACTGTCATTATGGGTTCTGACTACTATTCAACAAGAAAATTGATCGAGCAGGCAGCGAATACGTACGGCCCAATGTATCTCCGCTTTACACGTGACGCGGTGCCGGTTATTTACGACGAAAATGAAGAATTCATCATCGGAAAAGCCAAGAAATTAAAGAACGGAAAAGATATTGCGATTATCGCGAATGGCGATACCGTATACCTTGCCTTAGAAGCGGCCAAGCAGCTGGAAGAACAAGGAATTTCTGTAACCCTTTTAGATATGCATACGATCAAGCCTCTAGACAGAGAAGCGGTGGTAGAGTGCCTCGATATCGGAAACATCGTGACTGTAGAGGACCACAATATCCTGAACGGTCTGGGAAGCGCTGTATGTGAAGTAGCAGCGGAAGAAGGACGAGGCCGAGTGAAACGAATTGGAGTCCAGGACCAGTTTGGAGAATCAGCTCCTTATGAGAAACTGATGGAAATCAACGGCATTACCATTGAAAACATTGTTCAAACAGCAAAAGAAATGCTTTAAAAATAAAATATGAAAATAGGAGTACGCCATGTTTACATTAAATGATAAAGTAGCTATAGTGACTGGAAGCGGTTCCGAAAAAGGAATTGGACGGACGATTGCATTAACACTTGCGGAGCAGGGTGCTTCGATTGTGGTAGCTGACATGAATCCAGCCGGTATTTGGGATACAGTAGAAGCGATTACGGAAAATGGCGGAAAAGCCATCGGAGTAGAAGTGAATGTAACAAACAAGGAGTCAGTTGACCAAATGGTAGCCAAAACGCTTGAGGCGTTCGGACGTATTGATATTTTGGTGAACAATGCCGGAATTTCTCAAAAAGTAACCGTTGAAGATATGACACTCGAAGATATGACAAGAGTATTTAACGTCAATATGTTTGGTTTGTTCCTGTGCACGCAAGCCGTCTTGGCCACAATGAAAAAACAGCAATATGGCCGTATTATCAGCTTGTCTTCTGTATCTGCCAAAAGAGGCGGCGGCGTTTTTGGCGGAGCCCATTACTCCGCTTCTAAAGCAGCTGTATTAGGTTTTTCTAAAAACCTTGCCCGGGAAGTGGGGCAGGATGGCATCACAGTAAACTGTGTAGCTCCCGGCCTTGTGAATACAGATATATGGAAATCCCTTCCTGAAGAAGATGCGAAAAAGGTCATCGACAGCATCCCAATGGCACGTCCGGGTGAAACAAAAGAGATTGCTGCAACGATTGCGTTCCTGGCCTCTCAGGAAGCATCTTACATTACTGGTGAAGAGATCGATATTAACGGCGGTTCACATATGGATTAAGGTTCAACGGATCTTTACGGAGCAGGCATATTCTATATGCCTGACCCGTTTCTTTCCTGAAAACAAGGCTATAAGCTGGCGGTTTTTGACCTATGAAAAAAGCAGTTTTTGTAAGCGCTTAATAGGAATGACATTACATCTTTTACTTCCCGGTAAAGGAATCTCGCCTTTTCAAAAAAGAATGGATAATCAGTTAGTTTATTTCTAAGCTTTGGAACATGGAAACAAGAAGGAAGGCAAAACAAGCTTAAGGGGGAATTATAATGGACCAACTCGCATTAGAGCGTTCCACTACTCGTAAAGTAACACTCCGATTGATTCCATTTTTGTTCTTATGTTTTATTATTGCTATTTTAGACCGTGTTAACATCGGGTTTGCTGCCCTGCAGATGAATGAAGATTTAGGGTTTTCCAATGCTGTATTTGGGTTAGGCGCCGGAATTTTCTTCATCGGCTACTTCCTATTAGAAGTACCAGGAAGCGCAATGATGACAAAAATTGGAGCTAGAAAATGGATTAGCCGGATCATGGTCACATGGGCTGTTATCGCCATATTAATGGCGTTTGTTAAAGAACCGTGGCAGTTTTATACAGCCCGCTTTTTATTAGGTGTAGCAGAAGCAAGCTTTTATCCATGTATGGTGTATTACTTAAGTGGTTTTTACCAAACAAAACACCATGCAAAAGCAATTGCAGGTTTTATGCTGGCCATTCCGGGTGCTAATGCACTGGGTTCTCCGCTTTCCACGTTCCTTTTAGGAATTGACTGGCTTGGTATGGCCGGCTGGCAATGGCTGTTTATTTTAGAAGCGATTCCAGCGCTTATTCTCGGTGTTATCGCATTTTTCTACCTGGATGACAAAATAGAGGATGTAAAATGGCTGAATAGAGATGAAAAGCAGTGGCTTATCGACATAACAACAAAAGAAAGATTGGAAAAAGAAGAGGTTAAGCATTATACATTCGCCCAAGCTTTAAAAGATCGTGATGTGCTAATTCTATCGATTGGTTACTTCTGCTGGATGGTTGGCTACTACGGCATTAATATGTTCCTGCCGACTATTTCGCAAGGATTATCCCAAACGACTTCTTTAAGCACGCAAGGTATGGGCTGGCTATTAGGTCTTATGTATGCCTGTGCAATGGTCGTGATGATTCTGGTCGGCAACCATTCTGATAAGAAAAATGAAAGACGCTGGCATGTAGCCGCTTGTTTAACAGTTAGTGCCATTGCCATGATTGTCAGCAGTTATGTAGCAGATTCAAATGTTGTATTAGCATTTGTATTTTTAACCATTGCGTTATGTGGCGCGTTTGGTGCCTACTCTCCATTCTGGGCGATTCCGCCTTCTTTCTTAACAGGAGCTGCAGCGGGTGGTGCCATTGCGCTAATTAACAGTATTGGAAATCTTGGCGGATTTTTCGGGCCATATATCGTTGGTTACATTAAAGATGTAACTGGCTCATTTAATACAAGCATGATTTTCTTAGGCATCAGTATGATTCTTGCTTCGCTTATTATTGTTTTCCTGGTTAAACAATCAGGGAAAGCGCTAAAAGTAGAAAATAGATCAGAGAAATCCAGCCTGGAAAAGTCTAGCTGAAAGAACCGATTTTAACAAGAAATAAGGGAGAAATCTTTCATTTTCTGGGCCATCTTCGAAAACAAAGAAAAATTCCTAATCTTCTAAGAGGTGTGGTAATCATGAAAAAGCTGGGAGTCTTAACAAGTGGAGGAGATGCTCCTGGAATGAATGCGGCTATTCGAGCTGTCGTTAAAGCAGCTCATCACTATGGGGCAGAGGTTATGGGGATCCAAGGCGGCTATCAAGGTTTGATTGATGGGGCGATGTACCCTCTGACTCTTTCAGATGTCGAAAACATATCGAACAAGGGCGGTACGATCCTACAAACCTCGAGATCTTTAGAATTCATGGAAGACACTGGGAGGATGAGCGCAGTTCGCACATTAAGGGAATGTGAAATAGATGCGGTGGTCGTTATCGGCGGGGAAGGTTCTTTAAAAGGAGCCCAGAAATTGCACCAGCTGGGCGTAAAGGTAGCTGGCATCCCGGGTACAATTGATAATGACATGCCGTATACAGATTACTCCATTGGATTTGACACTACACTAAACACAGTGCTTGACTGCATCGGGAAAATCAAGGATACGGGATTTTCTCACAGTAAAACGACTATCGTGGAAGTGATGGGAAGATACTGCGGCGATCTGGCTCTTTATTCCGCACTGGCAGGGGAGGGAGAAATCATCTCCACTCCAGAAAGAAAACTGGACTTTGAGACAATCTGCCACCAATTGCATGAAAGAATCAGCAGCGGGAAAAAGGATAATGTCGTCATTATTACAGAAAGAATGTATGATCTTCCTTCTCTGCAGCAATACATTGAAGAAAAACTGCAGATTGAGGTAAGAACGATGATTTTAGGTTTTATCCAAAGAGGAGGAGATCCTTCTGCTTTTGACCGGGTCCTGGCCAACAAACTAGGTGTAAAAGCAGTGGAGCTGCTGATACAGGGCCAATCTGGACAGGCGGTCGGCATGAAAGAAAACAAAATTATCTGCAAAGACCTTGAAACGATCGATCAGGCATCCATAAACAAACAAGATGATTATCAATTACTTGAAATGCTTTTACACTAAAAATGAAACGTCTATATGTCCATCAGATTAGTTTAACTTAAGAAAACGTTCAGCATTCTTAAAGGCCTTTTTAAATAAGAGGAATAGAGGCGATAAAACATGGTAAAGGAATTAAAAGTGAAGCAAGATACGATTGTATGCCAGGTTTGTGAAGAAGTGATCGATACAGCTCATAGTCCTGAAGGTGTTAAAGTGTTATATGGAATGTGTCCGAGATGCTTGGGATTAGAAAACCAAAAAGAAGCATAACAAGCAAAGGAAAAGGCGTATATCGACAGGCAGCAAGCCTGTCGATATACGCCTTTATTGTATTTGCTCTTATAAAAAGAGGAAGCGCCTTTAACGAGGCACTTCAAATAAGCAGATCATAAAGCTCAGCTTTTCCAATAGCGGTCATATAAATTTTGCATATGGGTGGTCATGCGCTCTACTGCTTCTTTTTCATTGCGATCCTCGATCGCTTGAATAAGCAGTTTATGCTCTTGGAAGTTCACTTCCTGATAATCTGACCGGGTAACGGTCCGGTCCCGAATAAACTGCCACATTTCCTGCTGCTTCATTGCATTCGTGATGGAAGACATAAACGTGATAAATAAATCATTATGCGACGCTTTAGCAATGCCCATATGTAGTTGTTCGTCCGTTTCGGGAACATAGATGCCAGAACGCGTTTCTTCTTCCATTTTTTTAATCGTCTGTTTTAGTTCCTCTATATCTTCGTCCGTCGCTCTTAAAGCAGCAAATTTGATAATTAATGGCTCGATATTCATTCTTGCTTCTACGATATCCTCTGGAGATACCGACTCAAGGGATTGTGAATTTCCATTTGTGATATGCGTGCTTTTCACAAATACCCCTTCTCCCTGGCGGGAGTAAATGATACCATTCATTTCTAAAGCACTAAGAGCTTGTCTGACAGGTGCACGGCTGACGCCGAACTGGGCGCACAATTCTCTTTCTGAAGGAAGTTTATCTCCAACTTTAAAAGAGCCTGCCTGAATTTCCGCAAGAATTTGGTTATAAATTTGAATATATAATTTTTTACTGGATACAGGATTGAAATTAATAAAAATCACTTCTTTCAATGGTTATTAGTTGTCATACAAGTACTATTATTATATACTTTTCCCTTTTGGAGGGCAAAATAATTATGTGATTATTGAATAAGAAAGCATTAAAAAAGAGAGAGTGAAACAGCTTTTTCTTGCTCTCAAGAAAGGGGGATAAATCGCTTTAGCCAATAATAAAATAAGACTCGCGTGAAAAAGCCATTGAATCATGAAAGCCCTATCAAAAACAATTGACAGGTCTTTGATGTTTAGTTATACTTTAATTGTGGTAAACATAGTATACAAGTAGACAAGTTATGAGAGGAGGGAATAAAATGGGAACTTTAATTTGCCACACTTGTAATGCCACAATTGATCACTTTGAGGATGAAAAAGTTACGTTTCTTTATTCTAATTGCGAATGTGAGAACTGCAGCCAGAACAATGAAGATAACGAATGAATAGATAAAAACAGTGGGCAGAATTGTTTTTTTTGATAGTTAATGAAAGGGGTTACAAAAAACAGGATTGGCTTTTAGAAGCCAATCCTGCTATAAAAATGAAGGAAATGAAAGTACATAATGAAACAGCCAGTTAAGAAAAAAACCATTTTAGGAGGAGAGAATCAGATGAAAATCGTTATTGCATCTGACCATGGAGGGGTAACGATTCGAAAAGAGATCGCCGCTCTTCTAGAAGAAATGCAGGTAGAATATATTGACTTAGGGTGTGGCTGCGGGGCATCTGTTGATTATCCTGACTATGCACGCCTGGCCGCAGATAAAGTCGCCAGCGGGGAAGTGGATCGGGGCATTTTAGTATGCGGAACGGGTATAGGCATGAGTATTGCGGCCAATAAAGTAAAAGGAATCCGCTGTGCTCTTGTACATGATACCTTCAGTGCTAGAGCGACACGGGAACATAATAACTCGAATATGCTGGCAATGGGTGAACGGGTTATTGGTCCAGGGCTGGCCCGCGATATTGTGAGGATTTGGCTCGAAACGCCTTTTGAATCGGGAGGACGGCATGAAAATCGTGTAAATAAAATTGAGGAAATGGAACGGGTCTGACCTTAAATTAAAATTCATATAACGCCTAAGCCGATAATAGTAGAAGCTGTTCATCTAGCAGCAGGTCTGCGGCTGGATGTTTATTTTATAATAGATATTCCAAATACATAGATGTTTTTGCAAAAGAAGGAGCAGCTGTACTCCTGTGTGCTTCGTTATATTCATTAAGAAAGTAAAAAAAGATTAAAACAATGAAAGATATTAATCTTTTTTTCTAAAATAAAAAGCAGGTTAGCCTTTAGCGGTTATCCTGCTTTTTTGTACTGATGCAAAGGTTGCTGAGCTTTATACAAAAAAGTACTGATTTTAAAATAAAGATTTAGTTAAAACGAAAAATCGGCTTGGGCATTTGCCCAAGCCGGTTTTCTTGTACCACTAATTGGCAGATTTTGCTACCTCGATGGCTGCTTCGTAGTTCGGATGATTGGTCGCTTCAGGAACATATTCTACATAAATAACTTTATCATTTGAATCCAATACGAAAACAGAACGTGTCAGCAGACGAAGTTCCTCAATGCCAACACCATAGTTTTGAGCGAAAGAGAAATCACGGTGGTCTGACAAAGTTTTAACATTTTCAAGACCAGCCGCTGCGCACCATCTGCTCTGGGCAAATGGAAGGTCAGCTGAAATGGTCAGCACCTCAACGTTCGCCAGGTTTGCCGCTTCTTCATTAAACCGGCGTGTTTGAGCATCACAAACGCCTGTATCAATAGATGGTACTACGCTTATAATCCGTACCTTGCCGCTTGTATCAGCCAGGGAAATCTCAGAAAGATCATTTGCCAATACAGTAAAATCAGGTGCTTGATCACCTGCTTTTACTTCATTTCCAGTTAGTGTAATAGGGTTTTCTTTAAACGTTACATTTGCCATGAATGATTTCCTCCAACTTATGTAAGATAGATTTATTATAACAGGTTGTATACTTGTCATACAACTAAAACTTTGTTAGATGCCTAAATTAAAAGATTAGATTTTCACTTTAAAATAAAAGAATTTTAATGGTTTTTAAGAAGGGTTTTTTTGTTTTAAAAAGCTGGTTAAACGACTATAAGAGCGGTTTATTAAAGGGTATCCTTCATAATTTATCTTTTAAAAGCGACTGTATAGGGCGCTTTTTTATTTTTTTAGAACTAGTTACATATGCCGCTACCTCGCGAACGATTGGATCATACAGTACTGTATAACATGAAAAAGGAGGGTTGATAATATGTCAAGAAGTCAAAGAGAAGAAAACGAGGATAAAAAGCAAAAACGCAAGTCGCGTGAAGACAGAGGGCAAGAAGAGAGAGAGCGGAATGACGACGTAGAAGTTGTACAGGACGGCTTTCAAAAATCAGTGATGGAACAAGAGTCTGACGAACTCGTATGGATTAAAGACTCTTGCAACGTTGAGGTGCGCACGACTGATACACAGGCAGCTGTATCTCTCCAAGTAGGCTTGCAACTGGCTATTGCGCTCGTTGTCAGCATCACAATTGGCGATTCAGATGAAGGTCAGTCGGTCGCTCAGGAGCTGTTCCAGCAGTTTGATTCGGAGCAGACGAACAAGCAGAAGATCTTTGTTAAAAACTCAAAAGATGTCACAATCACAACAACGGACACAGACCTGGCTGTGAACATCCAGGCGCTTCTACAATTGCTTGTTGCTCTAGTTGTAAAACTAGATGTGCTGTAATGAGAGTTTAGTAAAAATGAAAGAGGTGAAAAACATGAGTGAGAAAAAATGGAGAGCGCTGGATCACTGTGATGACAACAATGGTAAAAACGGTGCAGACGTTTTGCAGGAAGGCGACCAATTCGTATCAAACGAGCAAAAATCGTTTGAATGGATTATCGTAAAAGATTCCGAGGATGTAGATGTACAGACAACAGACACACAAGTAGCCGTGTCCCTTCAGCTGGGTATCCAGGCAGCGATTGCTGTTGTCCTAAGCATCACAGTTGGCGATTCAGATCAAAGCAAATCTGTGCTTCAAGACCTTAAACAATTCATTAAAACAAAGCAAAAAAATAAGCAGAAAACAGTTGTTGAAGGCTCTAAGCATGTAAAAGTGACGACAACTGACACAGACTTGGCTGTGAACATCCAGGCACTGCTGCAAATTCTTGTAGCAATCGTTGTGAAACTAGATGTTCTTTAATAGATAAGCCAGTTTAGAGAGAGGGGAGAAGGTATGGATACGAAAGGTAAAGACCTGGTTGAACAATTGCGTAAAATGAACGAGAAATCTCTCCAAAATCTGGTGAAAGATTCTCGCCAAAAACGTAATAACAAAAAACTAAAAGAAGATTTTAAGAAAAGCCAGGCAAAGGCATTAGAAGAGCTGAAAAAACAGAATACTCCAGCGACGGATTCAAAGAATACTTCCTTGAAAGACATGCTGGACAAATTATTCGAATAATTTGTAAGTGTTATACTAGAATGTAACGAGTCGTGATGGTTTAGCTAAATTTCTTCAATTCTCCTTACTTGAAAAAGAAAAAGGAAATTGAATTTATACAACAAATGAAGCATGCTGCTGCTAAAAACACCCCGCTTGAGCAAAACAAGCGGGGTGTTTAACATGATTGCTATTTCCTGCTGGATAAAAAATGGATTTCAACAGATATAGAAAGAAATCAAAAATTCATCAGATTGTCACCCATTCAGTCCTGATTCGTATACCATTAAAAGTGAATCGTGTTATACTAATTTGTACCAATACAAAGTATGATCTATTATTCAAATTTCAGCCATTGGATGATATTGTACATAAAGCAGCCGCGGGTATGCTTGAAAACAGACTACACTTTCAAAAGGATGATCTTACATGTTACTAGACAAATCAAGAGCACAGGTTGTTGTAGAAATTAACCAGACAGCGAGCAAATTCAAATCAAGTATTGTGATTATGACAGATAACCAAACAATCGATGCTAAAAGTATTCTCGGCCTGACATACAGTATTTTAAATTCAAAATCATTTAAACTAGAAATTCACGGACCGGACGAGGAAGAAGCAAAAGTAGCGATGTCGAGTGTATTTTGGAAACACAGCCTGCCGGTTGAAGTAGTATAAATAAAATATTTGTAAAAAGTGCAAACCATCAAAGGGTTTGCACTTTTCTATTTGCCCGTAGTTTAAAAGACAGGGTTAAAGTAATGAAAAATAAATTTCACTTTGTGCAAAATTCAAAAACAAATTCTTTTTAAGTTTCTAAAAAAATGAATAGGTTCTTTCTTTTCTATTTTCACTTCCTATTTTAAAATAGAAAACGGTGTGAAAAATCGTTCACTGTTTATGTGTTGATAATAAGAAAGAAGGTCTATTTTTTGGAAAAATGTCGTTGCTTCTCTATGAAATTCATAAAAAATGAAAAAGCTGTCTTCAAAAAAATAACAGCTAGTACACTCATTACAAGTATGCTGATTCTGCCAGTAACTCCGTTTTCCTCTCCTGTCGAAATTTCCGCTGTGGCAGCTGAAGGAACCAGCGGTACCGCTGTAGCTTCTGCAAAAGCAGACAGCGTTCCCTCTGCTGATTCGCTGAATCTGCATCTTAAATCAGCTGTGCTTATGGAGCCGACAACGGGAAAAGTCCTTTTGTCGGTAAACGCTGATACAGCTTATGCGCCGGCCAGCATGACGAAAATGATGACTGAGTATATTGTGATGGACAAAATAAAAAAAGGCGAAATAAGCTGGAATGATACCGTAACGGTGAAAACAAATGCCGATCAAACAATTGGTGCCAGTGTGCACCTGACCGAAGGTGAACAGCACACCGTAAAAGAGCTGTACACAGCGATGGCCCTGCATTCTGCGAATGATGCAGCGGTTGCCCTTGCTGAATTTGCAGCCGGCTCGGAAGCCGAGTTCGTCAAGCTGATGAACGAAGAAGCGAAACGGATGGGAATGACGAAAACCCAATATATCAATGCGACAGGGCTGGACCGTTCCGATATGTCAGCTGCATTCCGTCCGGCTGAAGAAAAAGAAACAAAAATGTCAGCAATGGATGTAGCAAAGCTTGTCCAGCATATTATTCAGGACCAGCCGGAATTCAGCGATTTTACGTCTCTTCAAACCTATCAATTCCGCGAGACTGATGCGGAGCCTCTCGTTAATTCAGACTGGATGCTTGAAGCCAACAAAAATGATCCAGAGCTGAAGAAATATGCTTATGAAGGGCTGGATGGATTAAAAACAGGTTACACCACCAATGCCGGCTACTGTTTTGCAGGAACAGCGGAACGCGACGGTATGCGCCTGATCAGTGTGGTAATGGGCGCAGAAACAATGGGCAGCCGCTTTACCGAAACGAAAAAAGTGCTCGATTATGGATTCGATCATTTTGAAGTCAAACAAGTCGTAGCCGCTAAAAGTTCAGCGCAGGAAGAAAAAGCGCCAGTACTGGATGGAAAAGAAGTAGAAGTTTCGGTTGTGCCTGACCAAACGATAAATTTTGTGGTGCCAAAAGGCGTAAAGTCGCCCAAATTGGTTGCAGAAATAGACTTTTCAAAAGAAGCTTTAACTGCTCCCGTTAAAGAAGGGGTCAAAGCAGGAACGGCTACCTACACGTACCGCATTAACGGGGTAGAAGGTGCCCAGACTCAAACGGTTAATCTTGTTACGGCAGAAGAAATAGAAAAAGCAGGATGGCTCCGTTTAATGTTCCGTTCAATCGGTCATTTTTCGGCAGGCATCTTTTCCGATGCAAATGAATAACTTGTATCGATGCTTCTTTCATTTTCTATGAGAAAACCAGTTTTAAAAATGTTGTTTTCAGATCAAACCAGAGATGATATAGTAGTTAGAATACAGAGATTATTATATGGGGGTAGCAAAAGGTGTTAGCGAGTTGTAATTATTGTCATCATGGAGTTTTGTTGCCGTCTCTGGACATTGCCTGCCTTTACTATAAAGGACGAACATTGTTTATTCACAACGTGCCATATGGCCACTGTACCCATTGCGGAAACAGAGATTATGATTCTTTGCAAGCGAGCAGAGTACAGGCCTTGGAAGCATTTGAACAATACGGAATCACATCCATTGATTTCGTTCAAAGTCCTGAAAGAATATAAATGAACAAAAAGAACCGACAAATTGATTTTGTTGGTTCTTTTTTTGTATAAAAAGCAATGATATATGACAAAATGCAAATGATCATTTACATAATGTTGTATATCATTTACAATAAAACAAAATAGTGATGGAAGGAATATGAGGATGTTAGAAAACCGAGTACGTGAACTTCGTGCACGTTTTAAATGGACACAGCAAGACTTGGCCGATGCAATCGGAGCTACCCGCCAGACCATTGGGCTGATCGAAAAAGGAGATTATGCACCTTCAGTGATTTTAGCTTTGAAAATCTCTAAAGCATTTAACGTACCGGTTGAAGAAATCTTTTATTTAAAGGAGATGTAACTTCGTGCTTCCAAACATTCTGCGTTCGCCGTTTGTCCCTATGGCCTTGTTAGTTTTAATTATGACATTTCTGATTTTGTCGTTGTCAGGCCCTGATTCTGTACAGCAGGAATTAGCGAGATACAGCTTTTTAGGATTTACCTGTTTTTTATTTCTCTGGATTTTTTTGATTCGGCTGAATAACCGCAAAAATCCTCAAAATCGGATTCATTCCTGGGGAGTAATCCCGCCGGAATTTCGAGAAATGGATGAAGGACAGCAATGGGTAACGTTCAAGGCCTGCCGTAATGTGTATATCTATTACACTTACGCATTGCCGGCAGCAGCTTTATTTTGTTTTGTGTTTTTTAAGTGGCCCATTGCTCCCTTACTGGCTATAGGTGTTCTTGGATTAGGACAGTATTTGGTATATTGGTTAACGATCCGGAAGCTAAATCATTTTTAACTGAATTGCTAAGGAGCTGAATGGCGATGTTAGAGTGGGCTCAAGAAGCAAATGCTATATGGCAGTATGTTGTTTTGTTTTTGCTGGGGGCAGCACCATGGATGGATGTATCCATCATTGTGCCACTAGGTGTTTTATGGGGGCTATCACCTGTGGGAGTTGGTTTAACAGCTTTTATAGGGAATTTCCTGTTAATTGTCCTGCTTGGCCTATTTTTTAAGCAAATTGCAGAGTGGAGAACAGCAAGAAGGCAAAAGAAAGGGATAACGAGCCCTACCAAAAGAGAAACCCGGTCAAGGGAAATATGGGATAAGTATGGCATCCCAGGCTTAGCTCTGCTGGCACCTATCCTTGTTGGAACCGATATTGCTGCAATCCTGGCTCTGACATTCGGCTCTTCCAAGTCCACAGTAGTAGGCTGGATGGCTGTCAGTTTAGCATTATGGACTATTGTATTTGTAGTTGCTTCCATGTATGGTTTTAGTTTTTTAAATGTCATGTAAAAAATGGCTATCAGTTATGTCATCATATACCATTCTAGGCAAGTTATTCATTGATATTTAAAGTAAGTAAATTAGAAACATGAACATTCACTTACGGTTATGGAACAGGCATTGAGGGGAAACAATATCAAAAATTAACCTAAGTATAAGTGGTAAGCCAATTTCCGTAAAAATTGGCTTTTTTATTGTGTTGTTCGCTTGATACAATTTTCGTTTTCAAAATAATGTTCCTATCGCGTTTTTTAATAATACACTTTGTGCAAAATTCAAATAAAATCCAAAAAACAATTAGCCAACAAAAGAATTATAAAATCAGCTTTTATTCCAAACCGCCATTCATCATACCATTTAAAAGCTTGATCAACGGCTGGAAAGGGTATAAGAAAATGATTAGAGCAAACATTAATCATGCTTGTAACATGATAAAATAAAATGCATTGTTTAAATGGAGCGAAAAAGGAAACCCACATACTAAAAGACACAATAAAGAAAAGGGGATACGATGATAAAGGAAAACAAACCAACCCAAACAGGCTGGAACTTTGATAACAGTTTTACCCGTCTGCCAAAAGTATTTTTTTCGACTATTGATGTAAATCCTGTACGCTCGCCGAAGCTTGTCGTTTTGAATGATTCACTGGCTGCCTCTCTTGGACTGGATGCACAGGGGCTTCGGAAAGCAGAAGCGGTGGAAGTGTTAGCCGGTAATCGGGTCCCTGAAGGCGGTGCAAAAATTGCGCAGGCATACGCAGGTCATCAATTTGGGCACTTCACCATGCTGGGGGATGGCCGTGCATTACTTGTTGGCGAGCAGATTACACCTACTGGTGACCGTTTTGACATTCAGCTTAAAGGTTCAGGCCGAACACCTTATTCACGCGGAGGCGACGGCCGGGCAGCACTTGGTCCGATGCTGCGTGAATATATTATCAGCGAAGCAATGTATGCGCTCGGAATTCCGACTACCCGCAGCCTGTCTGTTGTAACAACAGGTGAAACCGTTAACCGCGAAACCGGACTAACAGGTGCGGTCATGACCCGTGTAGCGGCGAGCCACCTGCGTGTTGGCACTTTTGAATTTGCGGCTCAATGGGGTTCCGGGGAAGACTTGCGCAGCCTGGCTGATTACACCATTGCGCGTCATTATCCACATATCGAGGCAAATGAAGACCGATATCTTTCACTGCTTCGTGAATTAATTAAGCGGCAGGCTGCTTTAATAGCCAAATGGCAGCTGGTTGGTTTTATTCATGGAGTTATGAATACCGACAATATGACCATCAGTGGAGAAACCATTGATTATGGCCCTTGCGCTTTTATGGACGTATATGATCCAGAGACCGTCTTCAGCTCTATTGACATTCATGGCCGTTATGCGTATAAAAATCAGCCGCCGATCGGTGGCTGGAACCTGGCACGATTCGCTGAAACGCTGCTGCCGCTTCTGCATCAAGATCAGGATGAAGCCGTCAACCTCGCTCAAAAAGAACTAACGGATTATCCAGAGATTTACCGCTCGAACTGGCTCGCAGGAATGAGAGCCAAACTAGGCATCCTAAACGAAGAAGCAGGGGATGAAGCGCTTATTGAAGAACTTCTCAGCCTGATGCATAAACATCGTGCAGACTATACGAATACGTTCCGTGCCCTAACATCTGATGAGCGGGAAGATACGGCTCTGTTTAAAGCACCAGAATTTACCGAATGGCAAAAACGCTGGCACGAGAGACTGGACAGACAGCCGGAATCTAAAGAGGCTTCGCAGCAAGTAATGCGTAACAATAATCCGGCTGTGATCCCGCGGAATCACCGGGTAGAAGCCGCCTTAGAAGCGGCGGGGCAGGGCGATTACAGTGTGATGGAAAAGCTGGTGAAGGCTCTTTCTCAGCCATATACTCATTCCCCGGAACAGGCGGAATATGCGTGCCTTCCGGAGCCGACTTTACGCCCTTACCGCACTTTCTGCGGGACATGATGAGAAAAGCTTTTTGTATGTTCAACTTAAGATCGGTTCAAAATAAGGATGCCTTTTCTAAAGGCATCCTTATTTTAAGTTTAAGGAGAATATGGCTGATGGAAGAAAAAAAATTTATATATGTGTATTATGACGAAGACGATTTGTTGTGGAAAATCAATGCTTTAAAAGAAGAAGGCTATAAGGAAGAGGATATGTACATTATCGTAAAGGATAAAGAAGAGATCTTGATGACAAAAGGGCAGATGGGTATCAATGTAGAATCAGCCGGCCTTCAATCCTGGCGGGATCGCTTTGCCGCATTCCTATTAGGGGAAAAGCCTGTCCGTGACGCTTTGCTTCGTATAGGGCTGTCTACAGGAATGTGTGAGGAAGAAGCAGAAAAACATTATACAGATGTTATCACCGGCGGCATGCTGCTCTACGTGGATACAAATTCACAAAACAATAGTGAGCAATTTCATCCGGCAAGCCAATACACCGGTCAGGATCCGGAAGATTATTCAATTTGAAACAGAGAATAAAGAAAAAGCCTGGATGAGCCCTACACTTATTCAGGCAAATATAATAAGCAGCCAGTCCTTTCCAAAGTATTTATTTATGTTTATTCTGATCCTTAAAATCCGCTGCTCACTCTGCACTGTTTACTTCGCTCTATGATCCTGCTGCTCCTCTTTTTTTATTTCTTCAATTTTTTTCATCTTTTGTTGGTATTGTTCTTCTACCTCCTTTGTAGCAGGAATAAGCGGTTCCTGGTTATAATCCATTCTCCTGCCATAACGAACCATTTCGTAAATAATATAACCGTTGTTTGGCTTCCCATTGACCGTCTTCATCGGCACCACGTCAAATAACACATAATAAAAAGCATAAAAAATAAACCGGTCCCAAAATGTGGCATATGTTTGCCAATAGCCATTTGCTAAAAGCGAATTAACGGTTAAGGCAGCAACGATGTTTATTAAAATGGGGCCTGCGTATACACAAACATAAACCCATCTATTTTCTTTGTTTAAGGAGTCATAAGAAAACCAGCTGTACAGATGATAATATTTTCTGACGTCAAATAGTCCGATCTTAAATAATCGAGGGCCTGAACCGATTGTAATTCTTGGATTTTGGACCCCAAAGAGGACACTAACAATGAGGTACCCTAACTCACGTAATAGTATGACCGCTGGCAAAATAATAAAAGCTGAAACGACTAACGATAGTAAGTCGGATAATCCGAACATTGAACACTCACCTTGGTTTCTTGCTGTAGTTTATGTCTTTATTTAACAGCTACCCCTCTTTAAAGTATACAAACCGCTTTTTTTTCCCGAATGTTTTCATCATCAAAATCTACCCCTTTTAATTCTTATGCCAATTTCTTCTTTTTGACTTGCTGGCTAACTTAATGAGCAACGAATCATACAACAGTCCAGGTTGAAAAGAAGCGACCAGCTGCTCCAAGGGATCAATCAGGTTTTGTTTAGTTGATAGTGAAATGGGAAAAAGGGGACATAGGTGTTTTAAAAGATGTTATCTAAAACGAAAAGTGAAAGTTTAAGAATGGATTGAACATAATAGGTAGTGCAAATACAGGAAGGAGTTTTGACAGTGCCTGATACAAACATATTATTTCAAAAAGTAAACCTGGGAAGTACAGAATTGGAAAACCGGGTAAGCGTGGCGCCTATGACACGCACAAGTGCAACACCTGAAGGGCTTGCGACTGGCCAAATGGCTTCTTACTATACATCTTTTGCCCATGGCGGTTTCGGCCTCATTATTACAGAGGGGATTTACCCGGATCAAAAATACAGCCAAGGTTATTCGAATCAGCCTGGCATCACAGATGAAGAGCAAACAACAGCCTGGAAGAAAGTAGTCGACTCTGTTCACCAGGCCGGTGCCAAAATCTTTGCCCAGCTGATGCATGCAGGTGCGCTTTCTCAAGGAAATCGTTTTATGGAAGACTCAATTGGTCCTTCTTCAGTCCAGCCTAAAGGGGAACAAATGGAGTTCTATGGAGGAAGCGGCTCATTTCCGAAACCAAAAGAAGCCTCAAAAGAGGATATTCAAGACGTTATTAAAGGGTTCACAGAAGCGGCAGTAAGGGCAAAAACAGCTGGATTTGATGGAGTCGAAATTCACGGAGCCAACGGCTATATCCTGGATCAATTTTTAACGGACTACACGAACCAGCGTACAGATGAGTACGGCGGCTCGATTGAAAACCGAGTGCGCCTGCTTGTTGAGGTATCCAATGCTGTCCGTGAAGCGGTTGGAGAAAATTTTACGGTAGGCATCCGGATCTCGCAAGGGAAAGTGAATGATTATGAACATAAATGGGCGGAAAAAGAAAAAGAAGCTGAAATCATTTTCGGCCAATTGGGGAATGCACCATTAGACTTCATTCATGTGACAGAATATGAAGCGTGGCAGCCGGCATTTCCGGAAGGAGAAGGAACCACGGCTGCGGATTCTGCTTTTGGTGACGGCGGTCCTTCTTTAGCTGCCCTGGCTAAAAAATATGGAAAACAGCCTGTTATTGCAAATGGGCATTTAGAAAAGCCGGAACTTGCTGTCAGTATTGTTGAAAAAGGAGAAGCGGATGTTGTTTCGCTCGGTAAAGGAGCGCTTTCGAATCATGACTGGGTCAAAAAAGTCAAAGAAGGGGAGCCATTAGCGGAATTTCAGCCAGAGAAAGTGTTAAGCCCAGATGCGAAAATTAAGGATTTTGAAGCACAAGGATAAATAGCGTTTTGTACGCATAAGAGAGAAGCCTTATGGAATTCAATTGTTCCGTAAGGCGACTTTTATTTTTTGGATAAAAGTTCACCGCAAAGAGGGAAAAATATGGCGAATTAGCAACATTCTGCAGTGTAAAAAAGAGCCGATGAGGCTCTTTTTAAACGCATAAAGTACTCTCTTTATTTCTCATTTAAATGCCTGCCTGTTTAGAAGAAGGCGGTTTTAGCTTAAAGTCTGTCAAAGCCATACAGTAATGAAGAATAGGACCTCCTAAACAAACAGCCAGTATCGTTCCAACACCAACAGGTCCTTGAAACAAAAGAGATAAAGAGAGGAAAAGAATATAAATGATTGTTTTCGTAAGCCCTATGTTCATTTTGGTTAATTCCCGGATAATAAGCATAAAGCGATCAACAGGGATAGGAGCAAAATCGGCACATAAATAAATGGCGGTGCCCATTCCTATTGTTAAAAGCCCTATGCTAAAACATAAAAGTTTGGTAACCCATAACTCTGGTGTAACGAAAGCATCCAGTAAAAAAAGCCATACATCAATGCTGATTCCTGTAACCAAGGCCGTTAACAAGCCGGAAAACTCTGGCTTCTGCTTTTTTAACATCGAATTGCAGCCAATTAGGATAAAAGCAATGATTACTTCCCAGCTTCCTACCGTCAACCCTAAATTGGCGGCTAGACCGACTAGCAGAGCATCAAAAGGAGACACGCCAAGGTTCGATTGTATCGTAAACGTAACACCAAGCGTGAGAGTAACGATTCCCGTTGTGTAATACGTATATTTCGCCATTCTCAGACGCCTCATAGTAATTCAGCAAATAATTCTTTTTTCATTAAAAGATGGGGAATACCATCTTCCATAAAAACATCTGACGCAGCATAATAGCCGAGTTTCTTATAAAAACCTTCTGCCTGTGTCTGGCCATGCAGTTTTACCTGAGATGTTTCCTGTTCCTTAGCGATCGTCTCTAACGCTCTTATGATTACTTTTCCGAGGCCAAATTGACGGTACGGTTTTAGTATACAAATTCTCTCCAGCTTACCGACGCCGTCCATCCATCTTATCCGCCCCGTTCCAACAGCTTTATCCTGATAGTAAACCAAGATATGCAGAGCGGGTCCCTCTAGAGTATCAAATTCATCAAACTCGTCTTTTAAAGGTACTCCTTGTTCTTCAACAAACACTTCTTTCCTAATGGAAAAAGCTTTTTTTAATTCACTGTCTGATGTTATTTTTATTGCATTCATTTTTCTTCAGTCCTTTCCTAGATTTATCAAAATGGTTTAGTCATAATACATATATGACTTGTAATAATACCAACTATAATGTATTTTTGTTGCAAATACAACAAATTTTCATAAAGGAGTTTAACTATGGGGGAAATTCTTCGGGAAATCGGCATGATTGCAAGAGCGCTCGATTCGATCAGCAATATTGAATTTAAAGAGTTTGACCTTACGAAAGGGCAGTATTTATACCTTATTCGAATCTGTGAAAATCCGGGCATTATCCAGGAAAAAGTGGCGGAAATGATCAAAGTAGACCGCACCACAGCAGCGCGTGCAATCAAAAAATTAGAAATTCAAGGTTTTATTGAGAAAAAAGACGATGATCAAAACAAAAAAATCAAGAAGCTGCATCCAACAAAAAAAGGAAAAAAGCTTTATCCCTTTTTGAAAAGAGAGGGGGATCACTCTAATAAAGTAGCTTTGTCTGGGTTTTCAGAGGAGGAAGCTGAGGTCCTTTTTGACCTTCTCCAAAGGGTCAGAAAAAATGTAGAGGTTGATTGGGATTTTGTGAAAAAGGGGAACAAAAGAGAGTATTAACCACACCTATCCAGCTACTGAGCATGTAATGTATAAACATAAGGAAATGGATTGAGAAAAGAATTAAAAATTCTTTTAATTTTTCAGAAAAAGAGTGTTATATTAAATAAATAAACATATTTATGTATTTTTATTCTTTTTTTCATCAGTTTGTATTTTTAAAGGAAAGTAGATTTTTGCTCAGTGAAGTATGGAGGGAGTGCGTTATGAAGAAGATTGCTATTATAGGAAGCAGCGGCGGGAATCTATACAATTTAGGCGGGAAGGACCCCGAAAAGCTGCTGCAGGAGATTATTACACAAAGTGATGCAGCAGGGTTGACCATTTCTGCTGTTCAATTTATCGCTGCGGCCGAATCAATGGATTCTGTTAAAGAGACGACTAAAGCAACAGTATTTACCTTAGATAAGTACGGACAGCCAGATGAGATGTTCCATGGACTTCTTGCAGAAGCCAACAAGGCAGCGGTGGAGCTGGATAAAGATATTGCCCGAAAAATTCGAAATGGGCATATAGATGGATTAATTTTAATGAGTGCGGATCCGGAGAGAACGAACAAACAGGCCATTGAAGCCGCTGTTGAAATGAAGCTGCCTATTGTCGGTACAGGCGGTACATCCATGGCTATGATCGGTTCAAAAGGAGCCAACATTATAGCACAGTCGGGAACTACCGGAACAACAAGCCGGACGCGGGCTATTTCTTTTATTACTTCCTTATGTAAGATATGGGGGATAAAATACCAGCCTATTATTGGTGCATCCAGTAAGAACCATTCCGCTCAGCAGGGAAATGTATTTAAAAGGATTAATATTCGCGGAATCATGGTTTCGGCCCTGCCCGGTTTTATTGCAATGGCTATTGTGTTGGCCTTGAGCCAGATTCCGGGTCTCTCTGGCATGAAGGAAGTATTCGATGTGATGATTCAGGCACTTCCTGTAGTGGTGGCAGTGATAGCAGCTAAACAAGTTTCTGATTTAGATGAAGTATCCATTGTTTCCGGTGTAATTGCAGGGATTTTATCTGTAAATGGCGGCATTATCGGAGGAATTATTGGCGGTATTTTAGCTGGTATACTCGTTCAGTTTCTTTTTAACAAATGTATTCAATGGCGCTTTCCAATGACGACCGTCAATATTGTCGCCGGAGGATTTTCAGGATTGATTGCCGGGTTAATGGTGTACTATCTGCTTGCTCCGCTCGCTTTACAGATCGGTGACGGATTCAAAGCTGCTATCGAGTTGGCGATCAATTTCAATCCAATTCTTGCAGGAGTGGTGGCGGGTCTATTGATCTGGCCAGCTATTTTAGGCGGTATTTATCATGCTGTTATTCTGCCTATTGTTTTACTGGAAATGGAAAAAACAGGTTCAAGCTTTTTAGGGGCTGTTGATATGGTAGGACTTGTTATGGTATCTGCTGGAATTAATTTAGCGAATGTGATTGCTCCAAGGGACAAGGGAGAAGCAGCGGCCGCAACTCCAGGATTTTTGATCAATATGGGATTTGGCACCTTTGTAGAAGCCGCGTATCCTTTTATGTTTTCCAATAAAGCCGTGTTTGCAGGAGCGATTCTTTCAGCAGGGGCAGGGGGCGCCTTGGTCGGTATGTTTAATGTCCGTGGAACAGCTTATGTACCGACTTTTACAGCGCCGCTGTTAACCAATAACATGGCTGGTTTAATTATTGCGATGGCTGCTGCATTAATTTTGTCTTTTATCATAACGATTATTGCCAACAAAACAGCAGGCTTACTGAGGAAGAAGGATAATGCAGTGAAAGGTAAGATAGAGAATCAAAAGTCTTATAAAGCAGAATAAAAAATACACTCAAAACCCTTTGTTATCAATGATTAGTTAACAAGGGTTTTTCTTTTTTAAATGACATTTTAGCAAATTACAATATGTGAAAAATTCAAATAAAAGCAATCAAACGAGAAAGCAAAAATCTCTATCCATTTTCGTATAATCAACATAAAAAATACCCCTGTCGACTTAAAAAAAGACAGGGGTCATAATTTGGATTTGTAAAGATCAATCTGATATTCCATAAAATGAAATCTTTAGTGGGTAATAACCTCGTCATCTTCATCATCATTTGGATTATCAACGTCAGATAAATCTTTTTGGAGAAGTACTTCTTTTGTTTCCTCGTTCCAAGTGACTTCATACCCAAGTGATTGTGCCACTTTTAAAACCGGCAAGTAAGAGCGCTTATGCGGTTTGTATGCATTTAAATCGGAAGAGTCAATCGCACCTAAGCCAAGCAGCAGCTTATCTGATTGAATATAAGGCGTACCATTGAGCAGCTTCATTTGATCAGCTGTGTACGGATAAACCGTGCCATTCACTTTAAGGGTAAACGGCCCTTTTTTCTCTTCTTTTATCTCTTTTGGCTGTTTAGATGTGTAGGAGATAGCATCCACCCCTAGAACCGTTCCTTCTCTTGTATTGTCTGCTCCGCCATACATTTGGCCATTTTCGTAATCAAAGATCACGGCTTGTACGTTGCCGATATTTTCAGGCTGTTCCTCAAAAACGTGTCCTTTCGCCATTAATTCCAATCTTGTATTTTGACTGATTCCCGATTCCCATCGTACCGTTGGATAGCCTGCTGAGTAAATGCGAGGCGTTAAAATGGCTTCTTGAATCGGCATCTGGTGATCAATGACATTCATGATCGTTTCAGCCACTGACACAATAATAGTTGGTCCGCCGGGGGATCCAAGGGCCATAAATGGCTGTCCGTCTTTTAACACAAGAGTAGGGGACATACTGCTTCTTGGCCGTTTGCCGGGTTCTACCTCGTTCACGCCGCCTGGAGCTGCATCAAAGTCTGTCATTTCATTATTCAGCATAAATCCATAGCCTGGAACCATGATGCCTGATCCAAATACCTGTTCAATCGTTGTGGTATATGAAACCATATTTCCCCATTTGTCCATAACCGAAAAATGAGTAGTCTGCCCGGTTGGATTTGTTTCTTTTACCGTCGCCTCAGCAGCGGGTTCTTTATTTTCATACTTCCAAGGATCGCCTTCTTTGACTACAGCTGTTGCTTTCAACGGGTTGATCAGCTTTCTTCTTTCTTCAACATATTGCTCATTTAAAAGTCCTTCTGATGGAACATCATAAAAATCTTCATCTGCCATATAAGCAGCACGATCTGCATAAGCGAGATGCATGGCTTCAATCAAATGATGAAGGTAGGCAGGGGAATTCACACCCATTTTTTGAACATCATAGCCTTCCATTAACTTTAGAATTTGGAGAACAGTTAAACCGCCTGAGCTTGGAGGAGCAGCACTGACCACATCATATCCCCGGTAATTTGCCTGCACGGGTTCCCGCTCTTTTGCAACATACTGCGCCAAATCTTCAGTTGTCATCGTTCCGCCGGTTTTCTGCACTTCTTGTACAATCGCTTCTCCAATTTCACCGCCGTAAAAAGCATTCGTCCCTTGCTGCTCGATCAGTTTAAAGGTTTTAGCCAGATCCCGCTGAACAAGGGTTTGTCCTTCTTTTAGCGGCTTTCCATTCGGCACAAACACATCCGCTGCCGTTTCATATTTTTGCAGTTTCTCTGCATTTTCATCAATATACTGCGCCATCGACCAGTTTACTTTAATCCCGTTTTCCGCCTGGTCAATAGCTGGGTCAATGACTTCAGACAATTCCATCGTTCCATACTCTTCAAGAGCCATTTCAAGCCCTTTTAATGTTCCCGGAACCGCTACTGCTTTACCGGTTGTATGACGTTCTTGAAAAGGCACAGGCTGTCCGTTTTGGTCTAGGAAAAGTTTAGGTGTTACATTTGCTGGAGCCATTTCCCGGCTGTCGATCATGGTAATGTTATTTTCTGCTTTGTTGTATACCATCATAAAGCCGCCGCCGCCAATCCCTGACATCATTGGTTCTACAACATTCAGTGACAGCTGAATAGCCGCTGCCGCATCTACAGCATTCCCGCCTTGTTCTAAAATTTCTTTGCCGACTTCAGCGGCTAATGGGTGAGAGACAGATACAATTCCTTCTGTGGCTCCTTTTTTCATCGAATCATCTACACCTGGAACAGCTGCAGTAGCAGGGGTGATCATCATAAAAAAACTCAATGTAGCGAAGGCACTTCTTTTTAGATGTCTCATATATAGCTCTCCTTTGTTCGCATTTTTCACTGACAGTTTTATGGAATAGTCCGAGAAACAGCCCTCCTTATTAGTAAATAATTTACAAAATTTATTTCCTGCTTAGCTCTTTATATTAATCTATTTAACAATAGTGATGGATTTTCCTACATAAATAACTAATAAAAGTAAAAATTCGTCTTTTGTACTACTTATCTGCCAGGCACATTATAGGCCATTTTCATGAAATTTATTTTGGGGCAGGTGTAATAAAACACATTAAAAGGCAGGAGGGAACGTTCTTAAAAAAAGAAACCCGGCTTCAAGAGCCGGGTTTTAAAATGAATCATCCATTATAATGAATGATTCTGTTTCATTGCATTATATTAGTGCTTCAGGCCAAACGGGTGGGAGGAAGAAGATCATTGTTGCATTAATTTATAAGCCGAAATAGCATTTTTCAGCGTTCCTTTTACGTTAAGCTGGTCAAGAGGGACTCCTAAATTAACCATCGGCAGAGCAAGGCTGGGTTTTATACCTGTAAAGATCAAATTAATACCAATCAAGCCGAGCGACTGTTTCAGCTGAAACAGTTTATCTGTACTCATTGTATCTACCTGAGGGACTCCAGATAAATCTAAAATAAGGTCATTGATTTTTAAATCTTTACATTTAGGCAGCACATTTTCTAATAAAATGCTGGCTCTTTCTTCACTTAACTCACCAATTAAGGGAAGAACAGCCACTTGATCTGAAAGTGCGACAACTGGAAAAGACACTTCATTAAATGCTGTTTGTGCAGCTCTTATCGCTTTGGTATTATACTCCACGTAAGAAACACTAAAGATTTGCGTGGTTTGATCCAAAATGGCATCAATAATCCGGTTTACTTTTAACACCGAGAAAGGGTTCATAGCCTCAATGTCTATTTCTTTCTCGATATAATCCCAAATGACTCCTCGGTAACAGCGGACCGTAAGCATTAACTCATCGATTCCTACTCCGTGGTGAACGGCTCCTTCAGCTGTTTGTACAGCCCAGTCAGCTACAGAATCAGTGACAGAAGCGTCATTCTGGTCTAAAATGGCTGTTCCGATAAAATGAATTAACTGGGCTCTCCATTTGGTAATCGCATCGTCGGCAAGCCCGCTCTCATTAAGAAAAGAAGTATATCGTTGATCTAATTTCCGGCTGATTTCTATTGATATTTCTATTTGATGACCTCTTAATAGCTGACCCGTCGCTTCAAAAAACTTCATTGTGATAAACCACCTCTCCAGTTAGACCTTTTTAGATTTATTTATAACATTTTTGTTTATTATCACCTTTTATTCCTTTTTCGATGCTATTCATCCGTGCTTCTTTACCTTCCATTCATTGTGCCATTTCTTTATAAAAGAAATCAATTTAAAATTCATAAAAAATAACGTTATCTTTATCTTTTTAGGATTTGCTGATGCTATTGATTAAAACAATCGGGTATAAGCAGTCAATCAGACCGCTGCACGAAAACAACTGCTGATTACTCCAGCTCTTTTTTTGAATACTATTACTCAACAACACAGGAGGATGTAAAACTACAAAAAATTTTTTGTCATAGGTAAACGACAGAAGATATTTTTCACATTTTATTTTTTGTATAAAATATGTATTTTTTACTTTTCATCTGTACGCCAGTGCTTATTTTGTATTAACCGACGATATAAGAGAAGAAGGATGCTTTCATATAGCTTTTACCATTTAAATGTAACAGGTGGTACAAGAAAGTAGAAGGGGTGAAAACATCCAAACAACATATTTGCTACTCTATCAAGCACTATTGACGCAAATGTTTTTCGGTTATGACAATGACTATTAAGTGAGGCGGGAGTTAACTTCTAATGAAAAGTAAATTTAAAAAAAATCACTTTAACAGGGATTCTCTTTATGAACTTCTCTTTCTTGAGCGGAATGACCAGTCAAATGGCTCATGCAGAAGTAAAAGTGCCACCCGTCCAAGTATGGGTGACGACGCCTGATCAAACCAAGCTGCTTCAGCAGCAGCCAAGCATAAACTTTACAGACAAAGATGTGCTTTCAGAAACGACTATCCATGTAAATGAGCAAAAAAAATACCAGCAGATGGATGGATTTGGTGCCTCGATGACGGATTCTTCCGCCTGGTTAATTCACCATGCACTAGCGCCTGTGGAAAGAAACAAACTAATAGAAAGCCTTTTTAATCATAAAACAGGCATTGGGCTTAGTTATCTGCGCGTTCCTATGGGCGCTTCAGACTTTTCATTAAGCGATTACACTTATAATGACAGGCCAGCTGGACAGGCTGATCCGAAACTGGCTTATTTTTCAATTAAACATGACCAGGGCTATATTATTCCAACTCTGAAAAATGCTAAAAAAATTAATCCTGCCTTAAAGATAATGGGTACGCCATGGAGCCCGCCCGCCTGGATGAAAACAAATGAATCAATCATGAAAGGAAGACTGAAGAAAGATGCTTATCAAGCCTACGCCCAGTATTTCATTAAGTATGTTCAGGCTTACAAAGCAGAAGGGGTATCAGTAGATGCGGTCACTGTACAAAATGAACCGCATTACGAAGCTGAAGGCTACCCGAGTATGCGCATGGAGTCTTTCGAACAGGCATCTTTTATTAAAAACTATTTAGGGCCGGCTTTTGGACGGGCAGGTGTGAAAGCAAAAATTCTTGTCTGGGATCATAACTGGGATGAATACAACTATCCTATTGAAATATTGAATGACCCGGCCGCAAAGAAATACATTGCCGGTTCCGCTTTTCATGGTTATGCAGGGGACGTACAAAATCAGCAGTATGTACATGACGCTCATCCTGATAAAAGCATTTACTTTACCGAAAGCTCTGGCGGAGAATGGGCCCGTGATTTCGGAGGCAATTTAAAGTGGGATATGCAAAACTTGATCATTGGTGCTACCCGCAACTGGGCCAAGACCGTCTTAAAATGGAATGTGGCACTGGATGAGACACATGGACCGACGAATGGAGGATGTACAGACTGCCGGGGTATGGTGACGATTGACAAGAAAACCGGAGGGGTAACATACAACGTAGAATACTACGCGTTCGGACATGCGAGTAAATTTGTAAAGCCTGGAGCTTACCGCATTGATTCGAATACATTTGGCAGCGGCAGCATTGAAAATGTAGCATTTAAAAATCTAGATGGCTCAAAAGTGTTGATTGCGCTAAATTCCTCAAAAGAAAGCCGGGAATTCAAGATTCGCTGGGGTTCTAAATCGTTTACGTATACGCTGCCTGCTGGTGCAGTTTCCACTTTTGTATGGTCAGGTACTCAAGCAGGAGCAACCTTTACCAGCCCCTACAGCAAAATAGAAGCAGAAGATTACACACGAATGTATAGAGTGAAGAGCCAGATTACCCATGATGCCGGCGGTGGGAAAAGCGTCACTCCTTTAGAGTCTAACGCTTATATGCGTTTTGATAATGTGGAATTTGGAACCGGAATAAACAGCGTTGAGGTGAGGGCAGCCGCTGCACAAAGTGCCAGAATTGAATTTCGCAGTGGAAGCCCGTCTGGTGCCCTTCTTGGCAGCCTGAACATGACCCATACAGGCAGTTCCTCGTCATGGAAAACCAAGACGGCTGAAATCAAAGGGGCCAAGGGCATTCAACATTTGTATGTCGTATTAAAAGGAGGCGTCCATCTCAACTCTTTCCAATTCTCGAAACGCAGTTCTGCTGATTTTGTTGACCATCTATCAGAAAACGGCGATTTTGAGCAGGGCAGCCTGGAAAATTGGTCCGGATGGAACCCTGATGGCCAATTGAGTGCACAAAAAGTGGATACAGACAATCCGCGCGGCTCATACAAACTAACCCATTGGCTTTATCATGAATACAAACAGACAACATACCAAACCGTAAAGGTTCCGAACGGTACTTACCGGGCTTCTTTTTGGATTCGCAAGAGCAGCGGGAATGCCGTCCGCCTGGAAGTAAAGAAATATGGAGGCTCTGATTTGTTTCAGGAGGCTGGAACCGTCGCCGTTGACACCTGGAAAAAGATGATGATCGACAACATTAAAGTGACCAATGGACAAATTGAGATTGGGGTGTTTTCAGATAGTCCGGCAGGAGGATGGGCAGCTTTTGATGATTTTGAGCTTCACTCTGTAACAGCAGCTCCATCTTCCTAACAACGAGGAAGTGATGAAACACTTTCCGCTTGTTAGAGTGGTGAAAATGAAGAGAACCTGTTTTGATACTATTCAAAACAGGTTCTTTTTTGCTCGATTATATGTATCAAGCAGAGCAAGTATAAACATTACCCTGCACCGGATCCCACGTTAGGGATTTCACTGATACGTATAGGAACCATAATTCGTATAATTGTATTCGTTTGAACCAAAATCTGAATCAATAAATTTATCTAACGGATGCCCGGCTTCTGTGATATTTTCAATGACAGGTCCTAAATAAAGATCTGTCTGCCAGTCGCCATACGGCAGGTCAACTTGGACAGTATAAGTGCCCGGACCATACAGACCGGTTTGGTTATCATAGCTGGTTTGATTGCCGTCACCAATTTTACGATAGCTTGTAAAGCTAAGTTCTACCGGTTTCATTCCTTCAGGTACCGTAAATGTAACCGTTCCTTTATCTACATGAGTGTTAAAAAATTCATTATACGGCTGTTCAGGCTCCAAAATAGTATAATTTTCATTCGCTTCTGTTACAGAAAGGGCCTCACTCCATAACTCTCCCTTACCAGGATGGTTTGGACGCTGATACGCTTTAAATATGTAATTTCCTTCTTCGCTCGGTATGTATGTTAATGTTTGTGATTCACCAGAAGCTAAATCATCTACCGTTCCTGTGTACACCACTTCACCGTTTTTAGGGTTGCCATTTGGCGCCCAGTATACTTCATACGTTACGGTACCTTCCATATCACGGGAATCCTGGCCATTCTCTATTACAGCAGAGATAGAATCTGGCGTATCATTTTGTCCGGTGAAGACTAAAGAACTCTTATCCCAGCTAAGAGCTTTTCCGGTTGATGATGTTTCTTTTTGTACATTCGCACTTTTTGCTGAGTCAGCAAATGCTAAATGTCCTGGCAGCGCTAAAGATCCCCCTAATAGTGAAGCTGCAAGGGCGCCTGCAGTGATTTTCGTGAATTTTTTCATAGTCTCACTCTCATTTTCAATAGATTTTTTACCGCCTGACTTTTCGCAACGAGTTGTGTGCCTGCTTTTTCCTGAAGGCTAAACTAGCTTAGCGAACATTAAAATAAGTTGTCAATTAAGGCAGTGACGCCAAAGTGAAATATGATTTTGGATTTAGAAGCGTTGATAAATATGAGGTGAAAACGCAGTCATTCTGAAGGATAGCGGTTTCAAAAAGTGGGAAAATTGAGCCGAAAATCCTGTATTTTCTAATATATCATCTAGGGAAAATAACCTTAAAGAAGGAATATATTTGAAGTGATTTTCACATCTTATTGACATAACATTTTATAGACCTATACACAAATAAAGGTTTGTTTAGGGAAAAACTATATTTCTCACCATACACATACAAAAAGCACAAGAAGAGTGACAAGTATCAAAAAAGGGGCGGCCTCGCTTTAAAAACATTCGTTATGATTTCGGTGTTATGGCTGGAGGAAGCGAAGAAGAGAGCAGCTGTATTGAACAGTCATTTGCAAGTTGTCAGGACATTTAGTTTTGCGATGAGACAACAGCATAAGGCAAGCCGGCATTTTGGCCGCTTGCCTTATGGAATGGCGGACAAATCTTTGAAGGTTGGTTCTGTGTGATACATACTGCAAGCGCTGCAGCCGGCAAAAGGGATGATGCTTACAGCACTTTGGACGTAGCAATCGCATTTTTTAAAGTGCCTTTTATATGAAGCTTGTTAATCGGAATCCCCAAGTTGACCATAGGTACAGCCAGTTCAGGTTTTATGCCAGTGAAGGTCAAAGAAATACCGATGATTGCAAGAGAGTCTTTTAACTGAAATAACGTATTAGCCGATATTGTATCGATACGAGGAACCCCTGATAAGTCTAAAATCAGCTCATCAATTTTTAAGTCTTTGCATTTAGGCAGTACATTTTCTAATATGATGCTGGCTCTTTCTTCATCCAGTTCGCCGATTAAAGGGAGAATCGCTACTTTATCTGATAGAGCTACTACAGGAAAAGAAACTTCGTTAAATGCTTTTTTGGCAGAGGCTATCCTCTGTTCGTAGAAACTGATATAGCTAGCATTGTAAACAAGAAGGACTTGATCAATAATATCCTCTATTAAGTAATGGACTTGGATCACGACAGAAGCTTCTGTTTGATCGATGTCGATTTTATTTTGAAGGTAATTCCAGATAGTTTTTTTATAAGAACGAAGGGAGCGGGTGAGCTCTTCTACCTGTATTCCTTGCTCAACAGCTGCTAGAGCCGTTTCCCTGGTCCAATCCGCTATTTCCTCTGCTACACCGGGATCATGCTGATTTAAAATAGCAGTTCCAATCAATTCAATTAAGTGTGCCCGCCGTTGAGTCATCGTATCATTTGAAAGGCCGCCTTCATCAAGCAATGAATGATATTCGCTATTCAAGGCTTTGTTAATTTCTACCGCTATCTCAGCACTATGATTTTGCAAGAGCTGTCCTACTGTTTTAAAAAATGACATATTGACAACCTGCCTCTCTATTTTGGCAATTTTTGAATACATTTAAGTAATTCAAATGATAAAGAAAATTTCTTTTAAAAACCATCTTTTCTTTTAAAAATTTCCATCTGGCAGAAGGCGGGGTCTCCACACAATTAGCAGCATTATAAGAAGGAAAGGCCATTGGTATAAGTGAGCTATTTAAATCGTCAATCGCGGCCATACACCTATTTGCATCCCGAAGTAATCAGGGCTCTGTTCTTAGAAATAGATAAAGAAAGATATTTAGAAGGCTGAAAGCAGAAAATAAAAGCTAAAAAACAATCTAGAGGAGCAGGTGCCCGAAACATTCAATAAGAAATTCATAAACTAATAAAAAAAGCGGCGTATTCAAAATCTCTTGAAAGCGGACTGCAATTAGCAGCCGCTTTTTTTTGTAGATACACATATATAAGCGGGCTGCGTGTCTATCAATCAGGGAATACAGCCGATTGGTCCCTGTTTCTTTCACGATGCAGGCTGCAATTGGTTTCAAATTACTTTTAACAGGGTATGCTATATTTGTTTGAGCATGCTGCCTCCAGCATCCCCCTCTTACTTTTACTCCTGAAAAGCAGATTCATTTTTTTGATTGATTGGCTTTCGTAGTAATATACATAAGAAAGATGTTAGCTAATAGAAGCGAGGATATTGAAATGACAGAAAGATTAAATCCATCCCTGGATATTCGTTTTCAAGATTTTGAAGAAGCAGCGGTCCGGGTTCTTCAAATCATGGCGGAATTCATCCACGTAAACACGTTATTTATTGCCCGCAACGATGGCAAAACGAACCGCATGGTAAAGGTATTAAACAAAAGTGAAAAGCTTGTGAATGAAGGGGATGAACGCCCATTCCCCGAAGCATACTGCAGCTTAAGTGTGGAACATGGCGAACAGGTTCTTGTCATTCCAGACGTGAAACAGCATAAAGAAACAAAAAACATGGACGTTACAGAGAAACTTGGCGGCGGAACGTTTATTGCGATTCCAATTAATTATAAAGACGGAAAAAACTACGGAACGATTTGCGGCCTCGATACAGAACAGCAAACATTTACAGAAAAACAAATTAAGATGTTTGAGACGATGTCTGCTCTTTTATCGTACGTATTAGAGCTTGATTACACGAACAAGCAGTTATTTACCATATCGGCACCGGTTGTAAAGGTCGCAAAAGGCATTGCGATTTTGCCTGTTGTAGGTGACATCGACGAACAGCGTGCAGAAAGCATTATCGAAAAAGCGCTTTTTGAAAGCCGTGAATTAGAGCTTGAGCGTCTCATTGTGGACTTGTCCGGCATTTTGCATATAAATCATACAGTTGTAGCGTCGCTTTTAAAAATCTCCACAGTTTTAAAGCTGGTAGGTGTAGACTGCACAGTAACCGGCTTGCGTCCTGACTTAGCTATGAAAGCCGTTCAAATGAATGCAGAATTAAAAGAAATGGTATTTGAAAAAGATTTGGAGAAAGCATTGCAGAAAATTGGCTTCGAATTGAAATGAAAACAAGCCCGCCGGTAGGAAGCGGGCTTGTTTTTACTTTGTTCTTAGCGTATGTACTTAAAAGAGAATGAAAATTGTTAGGAGTCTCATAAAAAGCAGCAGGAAGATTCGTCCCTCATTTTAATCTTATGCTAGAATAAAAAGGAAAAAACGAATAAAAGAAAGGATTTTAAAAAGTGTCTTTATTAACAGTTATTTCTTTTCTAGGTACAGCTATCCTGCTTACGCTTATGCCAGGACCGGATAATTTATTTGTTTTGGCACAAAGCATCGTAAAGGGAAAAAAAGCAGGAATTGCTACTGCCTTTGGGCTTTGCACGGGGCTTCTTGTCCATATTACAGCAGCGGCCGCTGGCATTTCAGCTCTTGTGTATCAATCTTCTGTTGCGTTCGCCCTGGTAAAGTATGCAGGGGCTGCTTACTTGCTGTATTTGGCTTATAAATCTTTCCGCGCTTCAGGATCCGATTTTTCTCTCGGCGGGAATGATTCCTTAGGCTATAAAGCGCTTTATAAAAGAGGTATTATTATGAATATGTTAAACCCAAAGGTTTCTCTCTTTTTTCTCGCCCTTTTTCCCCAGTTTATCGATCATACGGACGGCAGTATTATCATGCAGATGATCGTTTATGGCTTTATTTTTCTGATCCAGGCCTTAATTCTATTTACACTTATCAGTGTGTTTGCCGGTAAAATCGGAGAATTCCTTCGTAAAAGCCCATCCGTGTCAAGAAAAATGAATATCATCCAAGGATCTATTTTTACTTTAATCGGTGTGAAAATAGCCTTCAGCCAAAAATAAGGAAGAGGAAGGACAATAATATCCTTCCTTTTTTATTTTACATGCTTTAAACGTCAGCCATAAAGTATCATTTGTGCTTAAAAAAAGGATGTGATACAGTATGGTTGAGACTTATTAAAGGAGTTTAATAAGTGGAAGGAAAAAGAGAGGTGAGGATCATGAGCGAGATGTTTGCCACTCCAAAATCCATGAAAAAGGTGATTCTTTATCGTATTCGTAAAGCCTTATTGGAGATGGGAGGAGCGACCAAAGCAGAACTCAGCGAAAAGTTAAACATTAGTTTTCCGACCATCAGCAAGTTTCTCACGCAGATGGAAAAAGACGGAGAGCTGAAGCTGCTTGGCCTCGATGATTCGAGCGGCGGCCGTAGAGCGAAACGGTACGCATACAACCCTGAATTCCGGCTTGGTTTGGCCATTTTTCTGGAGAGGGAAGAAACCCACTATACGATCTTCAATTGCCTGGGCGAGATCAAGAAACAAGGAAAAGCAGGCAGTGTTTTAGCAGGAGGTTTACCGATGCTGACCGCCTGCATAGAAAACATCATGCGCCAGTATCCCAAAATACGCGCGATTGCCATCGGCGTGCCTGGTTCGGTGGAGAATGGCCGCGTTTTTTTCATACCGGGCTATGAACAGTTTCAGCAGGTTGACTTAAAAGAATATTATGAAACGCACTTTTCCATCCCTGTTGTGGTTGAGAATGATATGAACGCAGCGGTCCTCGGTTACCAACGGGAGAAGACCACGCAAACCAATTTATCACTTGTTTATTTGTATTTCGGACAAAACGGCCCAGGGGCTGGCATTTTGGTGAATGGGAATATTGTGCGTGGCAGCACATTTTTCTCTGGAGAAGTTTCCTTTGTACCGCAATACGATCACCGAAACTTTCAGGAAGCATTGGGAACAAATTGTTCTTCCGGTTATAGCGGTCAGCAGGTAGATGCTATTAGCCGCCTGGCGGCTGCGTTTGTTTCCATCCTTAACCCTCATACCATTATATTTTGCGAAGAAGAAGCCGATGAAGCTTTGATGGAACAGATTTTGGCTCAAACTGCAAAGTACGTTCCAGCGGAGCATCTTCCGGAATTGATTGTGAGTGACTTGAAGCAGGATTATCTATATGGATTGCAAAGTCTGGGGCTGGACTTAATCATCAATGAAACAGGGATGCCTTCTATGTAATAATAAACGCTTTTCAGGTAAAGATTTCTACATAAAGCCATCATTTCACTGTGACTACGGCTGCAACATTCATATAGGCGAGAATTTCTATACAAATGTTGTAACCAGGGATGTGCCGGATAACGTTTCATAAGTGGGAATCCAGCAAGAGTGGATTAAGGCAAGCGAATCTTCAATGGAAAGTGCCCTTATGAGAAAGGAGAAAACATAATGGACAGCCTGATGATATTGTTAGAAGAATTTAACCACAAAGACATAAACAAAGGACTTAAATGGTTTTCGCCTCCCCAGCATTGGAGTCATGATTCCGAATGTGCCACTTTCATGATCAGAACGGACAAGCAAACGGACTTTTGGCAGAAGACGCATTATGGATTCGAAGCTGATAATGGTCATTTTCTCTACTATGATGTAAACGAAGACTTTCGGTTAACGACGAAAGTACATTCAAAACCCAAAAATCGCTATGACCAGGCCGGCTTAATGGTGAGATACTCCAAAGACACATGGATAAAAACGTCTGTTGAGTATATACCGGGCGGAAAGAGTAAATTAGGAGCTGTGGTTACGAAGCATGGATATTCTGATTGGTCCAGTCAGGCCTTTTCCCAAGAAGACTTTTCTCTCTATTACAGAATCACAAAAAAAGAAAGCGACTTTTACGTCGAGTACTCAGTGGATGGTGATGTCTGGACTCAAATCAGAATGGCCCATTTACCCGAAGCGACTCACGTCCAGGCTGGCATTTATGCCTGCAGTCCTCAGGGAGAAGGATACGAGGCAGCATTTGACTTTATAAAAATTGAAAAAGTCCATGATCAGACAACAGTATACGAGTAATGGAGAGTATCTAGCTATACTCATTAGGCATAAGGAAAGAGGTGAAAAAAGTGAAGATTGAGCATGTAGCAGTCTGGGTGAGAGACTTAGAGAAAATGAAAGCCTTCTATGTTGATTATTTTGACGGAATATCAAACGAAAAGTACGTGAATCAGACTAAAGGATTTGAGTCCTATTTTATTTCCTTTGGAAAGGGAACTGCAAGGCTCGAGATTATGCAGAAAACAGGGATCAATCAACTCCAGGCTGAAAATATGACTGGGTGGGCCCATGTGGCATTTTCAGTAGGAAGCAAAGAACAGGTAAATTATAAAACGGAGCAGCTTCGGGATGCTGGCTATGAGGTAGCCGGAAACCCGCGTGTTACCGGCGACGGCTACTATGAAAGTGTTATTAAAGATCCGGAAGGAAACCTTATAGAGATCACTATCTGAAAAAGCTGATGTTATAGGCAGGTTTCGAGCTAATACACTATGGTGGACAAGTGATTAACTGAAATGAAACAAACAAAAGCCTTCTTTTTTAAAGAAGGCTTTCGTTTGTTTTGTGCTCCTTCCTCCTTAATGCGACAGTTTAAGAAACGAAGCTGGTTGAAAATTGATTTGAAAAAGAAGTTCGTGAGATTTTCTAACATACTTTTATTTTGAAAAGTTTAAATCATGTAATATGGCAGGAAGGGAGGAAATTGTTTATGCTACACATGCAGATGCTTCAGAACCAATCACTTCAATTAAAAATTTCACCAGAGCTGTCACAAGCGATCTCTATGCTGCAGTATTCAGCAGAAGAGCTTCTGTCTTTCTTGCAAGAAAAAGCGGAAGGAAATCCGTTAATCGAAATCGACAAGCTTATGGATTATTCCTTCCTGCCTAGTCATTCTTCTCCTAATACCCAAGCTGATCCTTTGGAGGTTATTGCTGCAGAGGACATACATTTAACAGACTACTTATTAGAGCAGCTTCTCTTTTTTGATTTGTCTCCTGACGAAAAGCGCTTAACTACTTACATTATTCAGTGCCTGGATGAGAACGGTTATCTGAGAGAAGATCAAAGCGAAATCGCTCTTCGTTTTCACACAACGCAGTCAGAAGTAGAAAGATGTCTCAAGCTTATTCAAAGTTTAGAGCCAGCTGGAGTGGGAGCACGCAATTTGCAGGAGTGTTTACTTCTCCAGCTTGAGAACATTCATATACGCACGCCTCTTGCTGAACATATTCTTTCCACTCACTTTGAAGATTTTGCTTATCGAAAATGGAACAAGCTTGCAAAGCTTTTAGAAGTCGACATCGGGCAAATTCAGGATCTTCATCAAATGGTTTTAACATTAGACCCAAAGCCTGGCCTTTCTTATTCAAATCAAGGGAGCCCGGTTGTGATGCCGGATTATACCGTTCAGTTTCAGAATGGAAAGTTACTCGTGACAAAGAACGGACAGGGCAATTGGAATATCAGCTTAAACAAAGCGTATGAAACTATGTTACGTCAAAACAAAAAGACAGAAGAAGGCTCTTATTTACGGGGGAAATATAAAGAATTTCAATGGATTCAAAACGGGCTAAATACTCGAAATAATACTATACATAACGTTGTACTCAGCTTAGCAGATTGTCAAAAAAGCTTTTTTCAAAAAGGACCCGAATATTTAAAGCCTCTTACAATGAAAGAGCTCGCCGCTCACTTAAATGTTCATCAATCTACCATCAGCCGGGCGGTTAGAAATAAATATGTCCACACACCTTTCGGCGTATTTGAATTGAGGTCTTTTTTTACAGGAAGCACTCAGGCGGTTAACCAGGAGGAAGTATCATCAAATCGAGTGAAGCTGCTTATTAAACAAATCGTCGAAACAGAAAATAAATACAATCCGCTGTCTGACCAGCAGATTGCGGCTATGCTGAAGCTGAAACATGAAATAAACATTTCGAGAAGAACAGTCGCCAATTACCGCGATGAGTTAAGAATTTTATCTTCTTCCAAACGAAAGCAGTTTGCCGCAAGTGGGGCTATTTAATAGATCTCTAAAGAAAAACACGACAAGAACAAGCTTGTCGTGTTTTTTGCTTTTTAGTTGTAAGTGCAAAGCGAAGTTTAAAGAAGCATCTTTCTATCAGCCGATAAATGAATCTCCTGCTGTTCTTTTTCAATCGCCTGGTTTTTCTTGATCTTCAGGTGGTAGATCGCATAGCAGGCCAGCATAAATGGAACCCCGCAGTAAAGGGCAAGCCGCTGGTCTGGATTAAATGCCATGCTGACCAGGACGGTGCAGTTCAGCACAAGGCCCAGCAGCGGAAAGAACGGATAAAGAGGCGCTTTGAATTTCAAGTCTGCCACATTGCCGCCTTCCCGGACGTATTTTCTGCGAAACGCAATCTGGGAAGCGGTGATGGAAATCCAACCGACCTGGGCGCCGAGACCGGCAATAGAAAGCAGCCAGAGAAAGACGGTTTCTTCTGCAAAAAAGCCGGATAACAGCGATAGAAGGGCGATGCCAAGCGTCAAAATAAGCGAGTTCATCGGAATGCCTTTTTTGTTTACTCTTGCCAGGGCAGGGGCAGCCATGCCCTCTTTCGAAAGCGAGTACAGCATGCGGGAAGCCGCATACAGGCCCGAGTTTCCAACCGATAAAAGAGCCGTCAAAATAACAAAGTTCATAATATCAGCCGCATACGGAATACCGATGCTGTCAAGCACCAAAACAAACGGGCTTTCCGTTACGCCTGCCTGGTCCGAAGGAATTAAGCCGGCCAGGACAAAGATAGATAAGACAAAGAATACAAGTGTGCGCCACACCGACTGTTTGATCGACTTCGGAATGGTTTTTTCCGGGTTTTCACTTTCCCCAGCCGCAATCCCGATTAATTCAGTTCCCTGGAACGAGAAGTTAACTGCAATCATCGTAATCAGCAGGGCGGTGACGCCGTGTGGAAGCAGGCCGTCCGAGGCATAGTTCGAGAAAAAGGGTGCTTCCTGGCCGCCTTTCATGTCAATCAGTCCAAACATTGCGGCACCGCCAAGAATGATAAATAAAAGGATCGCCACAATTTTAATGCCGGAGAACCAGAATTCTGCTTCTCCAAATGCCTTGGCCGACAGGGCATTGAGTGAGAAGAGGAGCCCTGCAAAAACCGCACACCAAATCCATGTCGGTGTATCAGGAAACCATCTGCCCATCAGCTGTCCGGCAGCCAGAAACTCCAGGGCAACTGTAACGGCCCAGCCCAGCCAGTACGTCCAGCCGAGAGCAAAGCCTACGCCAGGGCCAATAAATTTTGTGGTATACGTCTGAAAAGAGCCGGATACCGGCATGGCCACTGCCAGTTCCCCGAGGCAGACCATCGTTAAATACATGACAAAGCCGCCGACTAAAAACGCTAGAATGGCTCCTCCGGCCCCGGCTTGATTAATCGTATAGCCCGATCCGAGGAACAAGCCAGAGCCGATGACCCCTCCGAGTGAGATCATAAATAAATGCCTGGTTTTCATGGTTCGTTTCAACTCTTGTTGATGATGTTCCTTCATGTATTCTCCTCCTGTTTTGAGTAAATTGTTTTCCTGCCTTTTATACTGCAATTCTGATGCCAAACAAATATTTTCATTTTTCTAAAAAAAGCGATGATTTTTTCCTTTTTCAAGAAAAAAACGCCAATATTTTTGGCGGATGTTATAAAAAAATCTTTGCATGCCAGTTGCTTGGAAAGATCAATGGTCTCAAATAATAGATAAAGCAAAGCGGTGCAGCCCGCCAGGCACTTAAGAGGTGAAGCAGCTCAGTAAAAGAAAAGCACCTTCTGTAGGATTGGCATGAAGATTGCATTCTAAAAGGTACGATTCATTTTGATGGAGGTGAACAGCACTAAAGAGCAGGGGGAGGGGATAAAAGTTCCCCAATAAAAAGAATGGAAGCCGCTAATGGAAGAAGAACCCTGTTCAAGTAATGACTAAAAAGTGAAAGGCGGCTCATCCGCTTATAAAGAAAGGGCGATTAGGATGTGGAATATTACAGTTTTTCTGTCAAACAAGATTTGTATGTATGAGTTTGAAACAAAACAGGAAGCAGAGGAGATGTATCAAAAAATCCATAAAGGCTCTAAAATCATTTCCGAAATCATCTACATGCAAGAAAGTAAAACAGCCGTTTCAGTTTGAATGTAAAGACAAACGATTCATTTTTTCTGTTCTTTTAACAGAGGAAAACAGACTTTTTCATGGATTAAACAAGCTGGCTCGTTTCCTTTATTTAATGAATCTGTGAAAGAGGTAGAAACAATGAAAAATTATTTGATAGAAATAACGCTTATTATAATAGGTTCGTTCTTTTTTGCAGCTGGTGTTAATTTTTTTGCTATTCCAAACGAGCTGGGGGAAGGCGGCATTACTGGCATTTCTATGATCTTATATTATCTTTTTGATTGGTCTCCCGGCCTTACCACTCTCTTATTTAATGCTGTGCTTCTCGCTGCAGGATACAAGTTACTGGAAAAAAGAGTCACCCTTTACACGATTCTTTCGATTCTATTTACGTCCTTTTTTCTTCATTGGATTACAGGGATAGAAATGGTTTTTGATGAAAGCATTTTAGGAACCATTTTTGCCGGCGTATTTATTGGAATAGGGATCGGCCTTGTCCTGCGGGGAGGCGGCACAACAGGCGGATCGACCATTCTGGCCAAGTTTGCCAATCAGTATTTCGGCTGGGGCATGAGCACGGCCCTGCTTATTTTTGATTCCATCGTTGTCTTTTCATCCTATTTTGTGATAGGGATTGAAAATACGATGTTCACGATTCTGTCTATTTATATCGGCACAAAAGTGATTGATTACATTATTGATGGGCTGAATATGCGAAAAGCGGTCACGGTTATCTCGAAAAAGGCTCCTCAGATTGCAGGGCAAATTAATGAGGAGCTCGATAGAGGAGTTACGATTTTGCCGGCACGGGGCCACTTTACGCAGGAATCCAGGGAAATCTTATATATTGTCATTAATAAGCAGGAGCTGTTTAAATTTAAAAAGATCGTCCATCATATTGATCCAAAAGCGTTTGTTGTGGTTCATGATGTACGGGATGTGTTTGGGGAAGGATTTAGTTATCCAAAGTCTGCATTAAAACAAAGTATGTAGTACAACAAAAAAGAAAATGTTTCACTTTCAACAAGCACCTTTAATGGTGCTTTTCTCTTTTTAAGAGAAGCAGAACGTAAATAATAGGTTAACTGACATGATGAACAAGCAGATGATTCATACTATATTCTTTTAAATCAAGAAATACGGTATATGTAATGTTAAAAAGTTATTAATAAAGAAATTAAAAATAGATACTTTATTCCTGTATATACAACACTTTGGAAGCTAGAATGAAGCAAAATTAGCGATCTTTCGCAGTACAGAAGAGGTTGACTACACTCCTGTCCGGCGTTATGAAAAAAAAGAACTGAAAAAACTAGCACAGGACCATGCTCATCATTTCACGACAAAAAAGGAATAGGATGACTATGCGAAAGAACGGGAGCTTCCTCGCTCTAAAACGTTTGCCAATCATTTTGGCGGCTGGAACGAAGCAAAAAAAGCTAATTTTCAAAGACAAGGCCCGAATTAGGCAAAGAAGACCTAAAAACCCGATCCTGAAAAAGCTTATTCCATGATGACTTGAGCGTGGCAGTAAGAGAACAGACAAAAATAAAACCCTCTGTCCGGTTATCAGACAGAGGGTTTTGTGCGTTTGTTTAAAGGTGTATGCCTACCACATGATATTTTTATTCTTTTACGATAATAGCATCCTTGCTTTCTATACCAGTTGCAGATACGGACTTTACGCCATATGTGTAGGTTCTGTCCGAACGTGCTGATTTATCCAAAAATACGGTTTTGCCCTTTGTATTGTATACGACATCTACAATATTACGTGCATCCTCATAAGATCCTAGTGTTTTGCCTGCAAAACGATAAATCACGTATTTACGCGGCTGTTTGCTGGCCTGGTCCTGAATCACGATTTTTCTGCCTGCTGCTTCTTTCTTTACTTGTACGGATGTCGGCTTTACAGGCTGCGATGCATCTTTCCAAGAAGACGCCGGCGTAAGAGAAGGGTACTTATACAGCTGCTGTTTTACAATCGTTGCATAGCCAAGTGAATTTTTCTTCCAGCTTTTCAGCGAAAAGTGCATTTGCCCTTTTGTCATTCGGTCTGCCCGGTTAGAAACAATTTGATTGGGCAGCTCCATTTTGTTTTTCCATGCCGGATCAGAGTCCTGTCCAACTTTATAATCGGCTACTCCGATATACAAGTTTACCGGATGTGTTTTTGCATATACTTTTACTTCATTGCTCCACCAGTTAAGAAGCGTCCCGTATTTAGCAGCAGCTAATTTTTTCGACCAATAAATTTGCGGCGTAATATAATCGACTGTTCCTTCTTTGATCCATGTACGCGTATCCGCATATAAATCATCATAATTATTTACGCCAGCTTTTGTGGCACTTCCTGTTTTATCGATCGATTGATTGCGCCAGACGCCAAACGGTGAAATACCGAACTGGACATATGGTTTTGTCGTTTTAATCGTAGAATAAATCTTTTTAACAAGCTGATTCACGTTATTTCTGCGCCAGTCTTCTATTTTCTTAAAGGACTTTCCATATTTTTTAAAAGCAGCCTGGTCTGGAAAGGTTTCATTTTTAATCCTATATGGATAAAAGTAGTCATCCATATGGATGGCATCCACATCATAATTTTGCACCAGCTCTTTAACAGACGATACGAGATAGTCTTGTACTTCCGGAAGGCCAGGATTTAAATAGTACTGCTTGCCGTATTTCACGACCCAGTCAGGGTGTTTGCGTGCCGCGTTTTGAGATGACAAGTTTTTCAGCGTTTCACCCGGCATGGTCACCCGGTACGGATTAATCCACGCATGAAGCTCCATTCCGCGGCTGTGAGCTTCCGTAATCATAATTTGCAGCGGGTCATAGCCCGGGCTTGTCCCTTGTTTTTTTCCTGTGATATACGCTGACCAAGGAGCCAGCTTAGAAGAGTACCAGGCATCACTGGTCGGCTTTACCTGAAAAATGACTGTATTAAACTTGTTGGCTTTCAAGCTGTCTAGTGTCTGCCGGGCCCAAGTTGTATACTGTGTTTTATTCATTCCTGCTTTTACATCGCTGTTTTGAACAGACGCAATCCATACCGCCCGCATTTCTCTTTTTGGTGGTGCAGACTCCGCTGCATGAGAAGGCGACGGGATGAGAGACATACATAAAACAAATGTTAATATCCACACGAGCCAGCTGCATTTTTTCATTCTCACATTTTTCTTTCTATCTTTAAACAACATTATTCTAACTTGTTCCTCCATCCATCCTTTTTTTAGTGTTATCGACAAATTCTTTGGGAAATGAAGTATTTTTTTAAAATAATGTTGGTGAATAAGCTTCTTTTTTACCTCAAAAGTTCCACTAAAGGATATACAAGGAAATCGGATATTGAAACATCTTTTTCCAGGCTGTACACTTGTTTTACTGGGTACATGAATCGTTTTTTCTAAGTGGATCAGTCAGCTCTTAGTGGTTAATGATTGCATTAAAACAATAGGCTACCAAAACTCTAAACCACACAGATCTCAGCCAATAAGCGAGTAAGGCTGCAAGCCACCCCGAACTAAGAAAATTGGTTGTTAAAACAAAGCGTCCTCTGCGGGAGGCGCTTTGTTTATATAAATGACAGAGACTCCTTTTTTTATACGGAATGTAAAAAAGCCAATATAGAGGCATAGCCAGTGAAAATTTCACTCGAAGCCGTCTGTTTATTAAAAAGCATATCTTCTATACAGTTATTTTTAGTTTTTTTGTGTCTATTTTTTATAGATAAACCGATCTTGCACAAAATCACTAAAACACATACAAGAAGTACCGATAGAAGAGATAGAATACAAAAATAGGGCGTGATACCTATAAAGTGAACGGGGGCGCAGTTATGATTTACACAGAACAGCAAATGTCTAAAAGCTATGCAAATGAAGATCATCAGCTGAGAAAAGAAGAAGACGTAGAACAATTAATTGCCCAAAATATTATTCGCCGGAGAAAAAAGCTTGGCCTTACGCAAAAACAGATGGCCGATCAGCTGAATACACAGCAAAGTGTCGTATCAAGAATCGAAACAGGAAACCATAATTTAACCATTGCGAATCTAAAAGGAATTGCCCAGGTTCTCGAAACAGACGTCAGCTCCCTGGTGGCAAGGGAAACAGGACTGACGCACAAACGATACAAACTTGTTAAAAGGTGAAAAGCTGAGTTGATACTGGAGCATGGAACAAAAAATAAATGAATGTTTTTTCCTTACTTTCTTTGAAAACCAAGGCAGCCTTTCCTATAAAATGATATAATAAAAGAACAATAGAACAGGTTTTCTCAATGGTGGTCAGCAAAATCCCCTTTACAGAAAGGGGGTGGCGCTGTGACAACTTTCGAATCACTCATGTTTGCAGTTAGTTTTGCAAGCCTCGTTGTAGCGATTTTGTCATTTAACCAAAAAAAATAATCCACCATTGAGTTGAGCGCTCTGGTGGATTATCCCCTTAGACTGCTGACTCCCCATAAGGGAAGCCTGCTATTGGTAGGCCGATTTGATGTTACCAGCATCGAATCGGCTTTTTTAATATAGCTGTTTGTTACCTTCAGTATACACGATCTTTTGAGAAAAGAGAAATAGAATACGCTTTTCTTTTCCTCTGCGAGGAGCATAACTGCCTCGGCAGCTGAAAAAGGAGGAAGCTGAGCAATCAATCCCACTGCTTTCGATTAAAATAGGACTGAGCGGTTCTTTTATGGCTTTCTATACTTCCTAAATATAAAATTTACCAGCAAGCCTGGATCAATCCGTTATAACATATATATAAAGATAATCTGCAAGGGAGGGGAACGATATACATAATGCCTTTTTGAGAAATATCATTTTATTATCCTTGTTTGTCTCTCTTCTTGTTTTCATACAGCTTCATAATTATTGGGGTATTGGGCTGTGGGCCGCTGCCACTGTTTATTGTTTTGCGGCATTCGATCAAGCAGCGAAAAGGTTTGTTGTCACAACCCTTTTATTTGGGATCGGTTTTTATGCATATCTGATGTCAGCTCCTCAATGGGCGGAACAGTTTCAACTAAGGGAGCTGCAGATATTATTCAATAGAGGATCATTGGTTTTCATTTTGATTCCCTTGTTCTGTTTATCTTTTTTTTCTCATGCTCCTTTTATAAAGTATATGAGAAAACCAAAGTGGCAGGAATTGATTCATTTTCCGTTTATCTGGTCAGGGTTTCACCAGACAAGCATCAAAGTCTTTTTAATCATTGCCATAGTGGTCAATACTGCTTCCCTGGCACCCTTTATCGCTCGAAGCGGCTGGGGTTATTTTGAAGAAATCTGGCTTCTGCTGCTTATCTTTTCCGTTACAAACGCTTTGCTTGAAGAACTCATCTGGAGAGGGACGATGCTAAGCCGCTTTTCAGAACAACTAGGCGAGAAATGGGCCGTTGTCATAACGAGCATAGGCTTTGGCTTGCAGCACTACTCTCTTGGCATTCCTTGGGCAGTATGTATTGCTTTTTCTATCGGCGGCGTGTTTTATGGAGGCATTACCGTTAAATCAGGAAGCATGATTCCTGCAATGATTTGGCATTTTGTTTTAAATATATTGATGGTTTCAAGTGGTTTCATTCTAAACTAGGGAGGGCTTGAGATCTTATCTCGATGATCTCTGGGCCAACGAGGTTAACATACAGTAACTTCATAAAAATTAGTTTAGTACACGTATTTTAAAGGAGAATAATAATGAACGTGGCTGCTGCTATTGATAAACTACAAAAAAGGTGTATTTACCTACAAGGAAAGAATGTCTCATTTCACATCCATTCTTGGGGGGCACATCCCAATCACCCAGATAACCCACTTCACAAACACTCCTTTTTCGAGATCTGTTATGTGTTTGACGGAACAGGTCTTTATGTTGAAGACGAACAAATTTATCCACTGCAAAAAGGCGTGTTCTTCTGTTCACGCCCGGAAAAACTGCATAGAATTCATAAAGGAAAAAACCTTTCGCTGTTCTGGATTGGTTTTGAAGTAGATTTGTCGTCTTCAACAGAAAAAGGAGTTTCTCTTTTTAAAAAGCTTTCCGAAACGAAAAATATCCTTATTCAGGATGCAGAAGATTCTCCGGCGTCTCTCTTATTAACAACATTAATGAAGCACGGGAGCACATCCTGTTCAACCGACATTTTGAATTCCCTTAGTCATTCCTTGTTACTTTCACTTCAGACATTATTTTGCGGAACGGATGAGGAAGAGGACGAGAGTGATATAAGTCATGAAACAAAAGGCCGGATGCTGGTTAACCAGGCTCAATTATTTATTAGAGACAATTTGAACAGGCCTCTTTCAATAAAAGATGTAGCGCAATATCTACATATATCAACCCGGCACTTATCCCGTTTATTTACTCATCATTTAGGAGTATCCTATACGGCTTTTATACGTCAAGAACGGGTTGACGCGGCAGCAGAGATGCTTCGGATGACGAATCTGGACATTAAAACGATCTCCGAGCAATACTGTTTTTCATCAGTCCATTATTTTACTCGTGTTTTTCAAGAAGAAACGGGTTTAACCCCGGGAAAATACAGAAAACAAGCAAGCCTCTAAAAACCCTTTAGAGGTCTTTTTTTATTATTCATGTCCCTAAATCATAAAAAATTAGTCTTTTCAGGATAAATACTTTGTAAGCGCTTTTCATTATACTTAATTTAAGTTAAGCACTTAACCATTCTAGAAAAGGAGGGGAACTTTAGAAATACGACCTTTACATCCAAGCTACATAATGGAAAGGCGGTTGGGAGATTTTCTGTCTTCCAAATGCAAACAAGACAGGCTGCTGTCTGATGCATAAACAGATGATTACATACGTTGATAGATCTGAAAATAAGCCAAAGCAAATTCTCAGGTGAAAGAGCATCTACTACAACGCAGCCTATGGAGGTGGTTATACATGAGTAATCAAGTAATGAAGAAATCCATCAATCACAAAATGTATTTACAAATTGTTATGGTTTCCGCAACATTTGGAGGGCTTCTTTTCGGATATGACACGGGTGTAATCAATGGTGCTTTACCTTTTATGGAAAGGCCTGATCAGCTTAATCTCACACCGGTTACAGAAGGGCTTGTAACGAGTTCCCTCCTGTTAGGAGCAGCATTTGGCGCCTTAATATGCGGAAGATTAGCAGATCGCTATGGACGCCGGAAAATGATCCTCAATTTATCCTTTTTATTCTTGTTGGCATCGCTTGGCACTGCATTTGCTCCCAATGTTTCCATCATGGTTGTCTTTCGATTTTTACTGGGTCTTGCTGTTGGAGGAGCTTCCTCTATGGTCCCGGCCTTTTTAGCAGAAATGGCACCTCATGAAAAAAGGGGCCGAATGGTGACGATGAACGAATTTATGATTGTGGGCGGGCAGCTGCTGGCCTACGTCTTTAATGCCATTCTTGGTGTCACAATGGCGGATACCGGCCATGTTTGGCGGTATATGCTTGTTCTTTGCGCTATTCCAGCTTTAATTTTATTTGTCAGTATGCTCGTTGTGCCAGAAAGTCCGCGGTGGCTGGCTTCAAAAGGAAAAAATACAGAGGCGCTGCGTGTCCTTAAACAAATACGAGATGAGAAACGAGCGAAAGCGGAATTTCACGAAATTGAAACAGCCGTAAAAAAAGATTCAGAGCTTGAAAAAGCTTCTTTAAAAGATTTTTCCGCTCCATGGCTGCGCCGTATCTTGCTTATTGGGATTGGAATTGCCATAGTGAATCAAATTACAGGTGTTAATTCTATCATGTATTATGGAACGCAAATTCTTGAAGAATCAGGCTTCGGCACGAAAGCAGCCTTAATCGCGAACATTGCGAATGGACTTATTTCAGTCATTGCAGTCGTAGTCGGTATTTGGCTGGTGGGGAAGGTGAACCGGCGTCCCATGTTGATCATTGGTTTATCTGGAACCACAACTGCCCTTTTCCTTATCGCCATCTTCTCTATGGTACTCGATGGATCTGCTGCACTTCCGTATATTGTACTTTCTTTAACCGTTCTGTTCCTTGCATTTATGCAGGGCTGTGTGGGGCCGATGACATGGTTAGTCATTGCAGAAATCTTCCCGCAAAGGTTAAGGGGCCTTGGTTCTGGTATCAGTATCTTTTTCCTCTGGATTATCAACTTTGTGATTGGTTTTGCTTTTCCGGTATTGCTAAGCTCTGTCGGTTTATCGGCTACATTCTTTGTTTTCGTAGCTCTAGGTTTATTAGGAATCGGGTTCGTATATAAATTTATGCCGGAGACAAATGGGCGTACACTTGAAGAGCTGGAAGAACATTTCCGCTCACAATCTAATAAAGGTGATAAAAGGGATTCAATTGTTAAGGCAAGATAATAATAACTGTCTATTTTAAAAAGATAATTGAAAGCGCTTCTAATTATAGAGATCTTTTCATTAGGAACAAGTAAGAGGAGGGTTTTAGCATGGGAATTAAAATTGCAGGAGCGCCGTGCTGCTGGGGAGTGGATGATCCAAAAAATCCATATCTTCCGCCATGGGAACGAGTGTTATATGAAGCATCACAAGCAGGCTACAAAGGCATTGAACTTGGTCCATACGGATATATTCCAATGAATATTGAGCGGGTACGAGCAGAGCTATCTAAAAACGATTTAAACATCATTGCGGGGACCATTTTTGATGATTTGGTATCACCCTCTAACTTAGAGAATTTATTGCACCAGGTAGACGATATTTGTTCTCTGATCACTAAACTTCCATTGTCACCCCCAGAAGAAGGACAAAAATTTCCGACTCCTTATCTGGTGATCATTGACTGGGGACATGAGGAAAGGGATTATAAGGCAGGCAGGCCGGATGAAGCACAGCGACTATCTTCAGAGGCCTGGCAGAATATGATGTCACACATTCAGGCACTCGCAGAAAGAGCCTGGACAAAATATGGCGTCCGTTCTGTTATTCACCCTCATGCGGGCGGCTACATTGAATTTGAAGATGAAATTAAACAGCTATTAGAAGATATCCCTTATGAAACAGCCGGCCTTTGCCTGGATACGGGTCATCTTTATTACTCTAAAATGGACCCATACCAGTGGATTCAAGACTATGCAGACCGCTTAGACTACATTCATTTTAAAGATATTAACCTCGACATTTACAACGAAGTGATGGGTGAGCATATCCGTTTCTTTGAAGCATGCGCCAAAGGCGTGATGTGCCCGATTGGACAAGGCATCATTGATTACAATTCCATCCACAAGCTGTTAAAAGAAATTGGCTACCAGGGTTATATCACGATTGAGCAAGAACGTGATCCCCGCAATGCAGATGCGAGTCTGCGGGATGTAAAACAAAGTGTCGACTATTTAAAAAGCGTAGGTTATTAACGAAAACATAAAAGAAGGGGAGCATGACAAATGATTAACGGTGAAAAAGTAATTCAACAACCAATCCGCTGGGCGATGGTAGGAGGCGGGCGTGGAAGTCAAATCGGTTATATTCACCGCTCAGCTGCACTGCGTGATCACAACTTCGAACTTGTTGCGGGCGCTTTTGATATTGATGCAGAACGCGGCAAAGACTTTGGAGTGAATCTGCACGTTTCTCCAGAGCGCTGCTATCCTGACTATAAAACAATGTTTGAAGAAGAAGCAAAATGTGAGGACGGCATTCAAGCGGTTTCTATCGCTACGCCGAACGGCACGCATTATGCGATCTCTAAAGCAGCCCTGGAAGCAGGCCTGCATGTGATCTGTGAAAAGCCGCTCTGCTTCACAACGGAAGAAGCACTGGAGCTTGAAATGTTAGCTAAAGCACAGAATCGCGTTGTCGGGATTACATACGGTTATTCCGGCCACCAAATGATCGAGCAGGCGCGCCAGTTAATCGCGAACGGTGAGTTAGGTGAAATTAGAATCGTGAATATGCAGTTTGCCCACGGCTTTCATTCGGGAGAAGTGGAAGAGCAAAATGCCAGCACAAAATGGCGTGTCGATCCTAAAATGGCAGGACCGAGCTATGTACTCGGCGATTTAGGAACACATCCTTTATTCTTGTCAGAAGTAATGCTGCCAAACATGAAAATCAAAAAGTTAATGTGCACACGCCAGAGCTTTGTTAAAAGCCGTGCGCCGCTTGAGGACAACGCTTACACCATCATGGAATATGAAAATGGCGCAGTGGGCACAGTCTGGTCTTCCGCTGTGAATGCAGGCTCTATGCACGGACAAAAAATACGAGTGATTGGTTCTAAGGCAAGTATTGAATGGTGGGATGAACAGCCAAACCAGTTGCGTTTTGAAGTCCAGGGACAGCCTGTACAGATTTTAGAGCGCGGAATGGACTACCTGTACCCACAAGCATTAGCAGACGATCGGATTGGCGGCGGCCATCCTGAAGGGTTATTTGAAGCATGGTCCAACCTGTATACTCGTTTTGCTAAAGCAATGGCAGCATTGGACAACGGAGAAGAGATGAATGATGTTTGGTATCCAGGAATTGAAGCGGGTGTAGAAGGCATTCGCTGGGTAGAGAACTGTGTGCGCTCTGCTGATAATGGTTCTGTCTGGGTTGACTACCAGTATGAATTAAGCCCATCCACATAAGAAAAGTGAATAAAAATCTGCCTGACAGTAGAAACGGACTTCAGGCAGATTTTTTGCTGCTGTTTTTAGAAACATCAAAGAATAATTTTGCATAGAAGAGAATAATTATTCATTTTTGCGTAAAATATTTATTTAGCACAAAGTTTGACTAAATTTGACCTTTAAGGAAAAAAGTGAGGAACCTGCTTTCGAGGCAAAAGAACAGTGAACAATATAGTTTATGGGGTACAGGGTACATATTGCATGAAAAGTCTTTTATCCATCACAGCAGAAAAATTGCTGAGCTGTTGTATAAAATGGGCTTGATCCTTAAACAAAATAAACGTGATTCTTATATGAAAATCCAGCGGTCTGATTAAAAAACAATGTTTGAATTAAATTTTTGCCGTTTTTCCCGTTTGCGAACAAATGTTTCGCGAAGACAGGAATCGTTAAAATAACATGCACATGCTTAAAAGCTAATTTTTTAGGATCTCTAAAGCATTTTATGTATAATTTGCGGCGCTCAGCCGGCTGAATGTAAATAAATCATGTATAAATCACTCAAAGTAAAATCATTTAGCTCAAATAGTTAAAAATATTTGCATGAAAAGCTGAATTTACCAAATCAATTAGGTATAATGAATATATACTATCTTTTCTTAAAAATTGAATTTTACGCAAAGTTGAAATTGATCGAAAGAGGTTTGAAAAATGGCTAATACACGTCAGCATCAACTACACGAAAAAAAATTAGAAGAATTAATGAATATCATGCCGTTTTACGTGGTGGAATATGTAGATCAGAAGCTGGGCAGCCGGTCTCCTTCTACTCTTTTAAATTATGTGCACGATTATAAGCTGTTTTTTGAATGGATCATTGCAGAAGGCATTACAGACGTCAAAGAAATAAAAGATATACCCTTGACTGTACTCGAAAACCTTAAATTGGTAGAAGCACAAGGATTTATCCGCTTTCTGGAACGACGTGATATCCAAGTAAATAAACAGGATACGAAAAAAGCGGAAAAAGTATCGATTAATCGTAAAATCTCAGCACTTCGCTCTCTTTTTAAGTATTTAACGACGCAAACAGAAAATGAAGACGGCGAGCCTTACTTTCACCGTAATGTCATGCTGAAAATTGAAGTCACCAAAGTAAAAGAAACACTAAATGCCCGCGCTGCGCGTATTGCAACGAAAATCTTTCACCAGGATGACGATATTCGTTTCCTGGAATTCCTGAAGAACGACTATGAACAGGAACTGCCTGCTGATTCACGTAAAGTTGTTTATTTTAAGCGGGATAAAGAACGAGATATTGCCATTCTTTCGCTGTTCCTTGGAAGCGGCATCCGGGTAAACGAGCTGTCTAATCTCCGCCTGCGGGACATGGACTTTGAAATGGGTCAAATCAGCGTTTTGCGTAAAGGAAATAAGCGGGACATTGTTGCAGTCATTCCCCAGGCAATGGATGACGTAAAAGCTTATCTCGCAATTCGTAATGAGCGGTATAACGCAACCGGTGAGGATTATGAGTTCGTTTTTTTAACAAAAGTTAAAAATGAACCGCAGCCTCTCTCCAACCGGACCATTGAAGCCCTGGTGAAAAAGTATACGAAAGCATTTATGTCCAATAAATCGATGTCACCGCACAAACTGCGCCATACGTTTGGTACAAATTTGATGGAAGAAACAAATGACATTCACCTGCTTATGATGCAGCTTGGCCACAGTACGACTTCGACCGCTGCGCTTTATACAAACCCTGAGCAGGAAAAAGCACGTAAAGCGCTGAAAGAGTTAGGAGAAAAACGCAAAGAGCGTTAAACTAGGAATGGAACATACCCGCATTCCGAAGGAGCCCCCCGCCTCGGCAGCTTTACAGGCGGGCTCCCGCATATTTTGCTTCTAATTGGAGTAAATACTGCTTTAACTCCAGGCCGCCTCTGTAGCCGGTCAATGCCCCGTTTTTTCCGATCACCCGGTGGCATGGAATGTTAATCAGCACGGGGTTTGCGCCAATCGCGGCTCCTACTGCCCGGACAGCAGCCGGCTTTCCAGCAAGCTCGGCAATATCCGAATACGAATACGTTTCTCCATAAGGAATCTGCTTGAGCGCCTCCCATATTTGAAGCTGAAAAGGTGTCCCTCTTACATCAACAGGCAAATGAAAAGTGCGGCTCGTTCCGGTAAAATAAGCATACAGCTCGTCCTTGTAAGGCTTTAAAGCACTGTGATCTTCTATAAGAACAGTAGCTGGGAACCGTTTATTCACCCATGTTTCGAGCTCTTCGAACGTCTGTCCCGGTGATCCTACATAACAAAGCCCTTTCTCTGTTTTGGCTATATAAAGCGATCCATGTTCATAGTCGACTGTGGACCACTGGATCGCTTCTGCTTTCTTGTTCATCTTTCCCCGCCTCCTTTATCCCTATTATACAAATAAACGAAAAACAAAGCGCTTCTTTAAAAGAAGCGCAAAACAACTTACATCTCTTTCTCTAAATCTAGTAAATGCTTATACTGCCAGGCACGTTCATCAGCCACTGCTTCCGTATCAAAGTGGGTTGCATGAGCAATGGCCTTTACCGCATAGGTGGATGCATGGATCGCATGGCCAAATATATGAACGGTTGCGACGGCCTGCCCTGCTGCCCGTGCAGCAGCAGTCGCTGCCTTATTATCTGTTTGACGGGCCGCGGCATGAGCTGCAAATGAAGCTTTTCGAACTTCTCTCACTTTCATAGTTCTCTGCAGCCAGGCGCGTCCGGCTTCAATGGCCTCTCTTGGGCGTCCGTCATGGGGGAACTTTTGTTCATAATACTGAATCACATGTTCTGCACAATCTAATGCCCAACGCACCGCGACTGGATGGTCAATGCTTCGAAGATGTTCTTCAATCGTTTCTTTTATCTCTGTATCGACGAATCGCTGCTTTATCACGGCAGTTTCCTCCCTTTATATTATTGTTTTTTTTAGGATCTTTTATGTTAATCGATGGATTTCTTAGCGAGCTGTTTTCATCGCTTATTAAAAGAAGGGGTATACCATTCTCTTCCTTGTTTGCTTTCATTTAAACATTCATTTTTATTGGATAGTTAATTTATTTAAAGAAAAATTAACTGAGTGTAAAATCAGCTCAGTCACCGAACGGTTGTCAAATATTCATCACACTTAAACGGGGGTATGGCTTTAAATTCCCTGGATACTATTGAAATGAAAAAAAACAGGAACCCTACTCTGGGATCCCTGCTTTTTTCATTTCATTTCATTAACAAGCTAGTGGTCTGTTTTTAAACGATTAACTTCGAAATAGAAGATCTGAATAAATTTTTTGGTGTTTATTTTTGTTGATGAGTCAGCAGGCAGAGAGTGTTCTTGAAGCTCTCTCATCTTTTTACGTACTACTTCAAAATCAAAAAAACGGGCTGCATAGGTCTCAAATGATGGATGAGAGTAATCCGTCAATCCAAGAGAAGCAAAATGAATAATGGAATGGAGAACCGCCCTGCGAATACGTTGTTCCGCTGCTTTTATCTCGCGGTTAATTTCAAGATCAGAGGCCTCTGATCCCAGCTTGCGTTTAGCGGTTTGCCTAAAGATATCTTTTAGTGAAGGAAAGCTATGTTCAAAAGTGTAGCTGTGTTCACAAGAATATAAATATTCGAGAACATTAATCAGGTCTGCAGCACCAGTTTCCCCCGTAATGCCAAGTTCTGTAAGGAGAAAATCACAAATACCTTCCCAGCTTCTTTCTTTCTCTGATATGATGCGCGTGCCTTGCACATCCATCAATTTATTAAGAGAGTTTTGAATATCCATAAAAGAACGCTCCATCTGAATTCTGGCTAGCACTTTTTGAACGATTGTTACAATCTCAATGCGGTTTACCGGCTTTAAAATATAGTATTCTACGCCAAGTTTATACGCTTGTGCAATCAGTTCTTTGGACTCTACCTGTGAAATCATGATAATTTTTCCGTTGAAGGATCCCAAAAGGTGACGGATGGTTTCAATACCATCCCGAATAGGCATCAATAAATCAATGAATAGGATATCTACTCCTTTAAAATTTAAAAATGAACTCGTCAGCTGCTCTCCGCTTGCTGCTTCCCCTACAAGCTCTCCTAAATCTTCGTCTTCAATAATTTTATGTAAGACAGCGCGTACAGCGGAGTCATCATCAACAATGTAAAATCGCATTTTCTCACCTCATTCGAGATAATTGGCGGATCGGTATTTTAACAAAAAAAGTGATACCGCTTTCTTTGTTTTGAAAGTCACACTGACCTGCCAGGTTATGCACGGCTTCTTTTACATAAAAAAGCCCAATTCCAGATGATAAATTTCCTTTCTCATCAAATTTTGTTGTAAACCCGGGCTCAAATACGGTGTCTCTGTACTTGTCCGGGATAGACGAGCCGCTGTTAAAAACACGAAATTCAGCTTGTTCTTGCTGCTCAAGCAGCTCTAGATGAATCGTTCCTTTTTCTTCTATCGCTTCTATAGCATTGGCCATTAAATTGTTGATCAATGATAACACCGTGTAAATATGGTAGGCTGGATGCTTTCCTTTGATAGTGTACGTGAAGGTAATCTCTTTCTTCAGAGACCTCGCATACTTCTCGTTAATATGAACAAGCAGCTGTAATAGCTCTTCTCCGCTCATATAGTCTTTTAAGCTTTGATTGGAGATTAACTTTGACAGACCAGCCAGAATGCGTTGATGGTCTTTTTTGACTTCATGAATCTCAGCTGCTATTTTCAAGGCCTGCTGGCTGAGCGAAGGGTCTATCTCTCTTAAATGACTGTACAAATCGTAGGATTCTTTCGTTACCGTTTCCACATTACCAGATGATTTTTTTAGATGGACGGCTTCCTCGTACAAAGTAGAAACGAGCATCATCATATGACTATTTTGTTCCCTCACCTGTTTTTCTTTTGACTGAGCCTCATACATTTTAATCATGCTGAAAAAGCTTAAAACGATAAAGGAATGGGTTAAAGCAATGGCAATCATCTCAAACAGCTGTGCAGCAAAAATACTGTATCCAAACAAAATGAACTGAACAAACATCTCTATCACGTTAGAAGCCAGTTCAATCAGCAGCCCAAATAGCCCTATCGCCAGTGGTCTATCTTGAAATCTGCTCAATTTCATCCATTGAAATAAACAGGCATATGTAAAATAAAAGAAAAAAGCGGGAAAATGGTATGTAAAAGATGACCAGCTATCTCTTTGCATTCCAGTATAATGATCAAGAAAAACGCGAAATGCGACCACAGCCAATGCGGTTATAAAGCCCGGCAAAATAAATGCCCTTTTTCGCAGCAACAGCAAAAAAAACATAGCTGGTGCACCGAGGCTGATGCGGAAAGTTTCATTTAACGGATAAAACTTCATTTCTCCTAAAAGCGGAACGAGAATAATCATAAATATAAGAATGTAAGCATCTTTCATTTCTTTGAAGAGAATCCTCACCACCTGCTTTCTTCCATTCACTGAAATTCAGTATACAGTCCCTCTTTCTTTTAAACAATGAAAATTTTAAAAGCTGCTTTGTCACTTTTTATATGTTTTTATAGGCCGCTTTTTAATATTCAGTTAATCAGTTGCAACGAATTATGAAAGCGCTTATAAAAGGGGATGATAAGGTGGATGCAAGAACGGCCAGCAAGGAATTGCTTTATTCCGAACAATATATTCTTGATAAATGGGTGGAGGAAAGTCGAGCTTATGCGGCCACTGGGCAAACAGCTGCATACATTCCTGCACTTCAAAATGTAGAAGCACTGCAGCTTGGTATTTGCATAATTGAGCCAAATGGCCGCATGTTGAAATCAGGTGAAGCAGACTGTTTTTTTACCCTGCAGAGCATTTCAAAAGTAATATCCTTTATCGTCGCATGTATGCACCACAGTATTTCGTATGTACTAGAGCGAGTAGATGTGGAGCCTACTGGTGATTCGTTTAACTCTATAGTCCGTCTCGAAGTAAATCACTTTGGAAAACCATTCAATCCAATGATTAATGCAGGTGCGATTACTATCGCCTCCCTCTTGCCTGGCAGTAGCGCAGAGGAAAAAATACAAAGCGTTACTGCCCTGCTTAAACAAATAACGGGCCGTCCTTTTCAGATAGACGAAACTGTTTTTCAGTCTGAATGGAAATCGGCACACCGCAATCGTGCTCTTGCTTATTACTTAAAGGACAATGGCCATCTAGAGTCGGATGTAGAAGAAACCTTAACCGTGTATTTGAAACAGTGCGCTATTCAAGCAACGAGCGAAGATATCGCGCTTGCAGCTTTGATTTTATCGCAGGATGGTTATCATCCTTTTTTAAAAAAACAGGTTATCCCTATTGAAGTAGCAAAACTGGCAAAAGTTTTGATGGTTACCTGTGGAATGTACAATGCTTCTGGAAAATTTGCGGCCCATGTTGGCATACCGGCAAAAAGCGGAGTGTCCGGTGGGATTATGGCTCTAGTGCTCCCAAATAAAGGACCTTTTTTAGAAGGATGCGGAATAGGCATCTACGGTCCAGCTATTGATCAATACGGGAATAGTTTAGCCGGAGTGAAGCTTCTGAAAAAAATAGCATCAGAATGGAATTTAAGTATCTTTTAAAGAGGAGGATGAAACATATGCTGGAAGCAGTTGTGCAAGAATTAAACGAACTTTTTTGGTCCAAGGTGCTCATTATTTTCCTGGTTGGAACAGGCTTTTACTTCACACTCCGGTCGCGTTTCTTACAGTTTCGACTGTTAAAAGAAATGATGATGGTCTTAAAAGAAGGAAAAACAAGTGCAGCGGGCGGCCTATCTCCATTCCAGGCTTTTTGCATCGGTATGGCAGCACGGGTAGGCACCGGCAATATTACCGGTATTGCTATCGCTATTGCGCTTGGCGGTCCCGGAGCTGTTTTCTGGATGTGGATCATTGCCCTGATTGGTTCTGCCTCTGCTTTTGTGGAAAGTACGCTGGCACAGATTTATAAAGTGAAAGACCATGGCGGCTTTCGTGGCGGCCCGGCTTATTATATGGAAAAAGGCTTGAAAAAGCGCTGGATGGGTGCCTTGTTTGCCATCCTCATTACACTGTCATTTGGCCTTGTTTTTAATGCAGTACAGTCTAATACGATCACGGTCGCATTCCAAAGCTCCTTTGGAACCGACCGCTTGACGCTTGGCATCATCATGACCGTTCTGTTTGCGTTTATTATTTTTGGCGGTATTAAGCGGATTGCCAAGGCCTCTGAATACATTGTCGTTGTACTTGCTGTTTTCTATATTGGTGTCGCGCTGTTTATTGTCATCATGAATATTGAACAAGTACCCGGTGTTCTTGCGCTGATCGTAAAAAGTGCCTTTGGCCTCGAACAGGCTGCAGGCGGTACGTTTGGGGCAATGATTATGAATGGAATTAAGCGTGGCTTGTTCTCAAATGAAGCGGGTATGGGGAGTGCGCCGAATGCGGCAGCAACAGCTGTTACAAGCCATCCTGTTAAACAAGGGCTTATTCAGGCGCTAGGTGTTCTAATCGATACAGGTGTGATTTGTACAAGCTCTGCGTTTATCGTTTTGCTTTCTCCTGTATATAAACAAACCGAGTTAAGCGGAATCGAACTCACACAAGCATCATTGGCTACCCATATGGGTTCATGGGCACCAGGCTTTTTGGCTTTCATGATTCTTCTGTTTGCTTTCAGCACCCTAATCGGAAACTATTATTATGGCGAAACCAACATTGAGTTTTTGAACACAAATAAAATGTGGCTGATAGTATACCGCGTAGGTGTGCTAGCCATGATCTTATTTGGTGCTGTGGCCAAGGTGCAGCTTGTATGGGATCTTGCAGACTTATTTATGGGATTCATGGTTGTTGTGAACTTGATTGCTATCCTTCTTTTATCAAAGGTAGCATTTATGGCGTTAAATGACTACGTTCAGCAAAAAAAAGCGGGGCATAATCCCCAGTTTTACAGTAATAGTATTGAAAATATAGAAGGAGCAGAATGCTGGCCGGAGGCGGAAATGCACAAGAAAGAAAACATCTTATAACTCCCTTTCTTGCTTTCCTAATGGTTAACACCAAAACAAAGATAAAAAACAACGGTTCTTTCAAAGAACCGTTGTTTTTTTGAAGATTTCTAAGTTTAAACCCATCCACGAAACATGGATGCCTCAGCTGCCCGTCCAATGCCGACAATATAGGCAGCCAGGCGCATATCGATACCTCGCGTCTCTGACGTATGAGCAATTTGCTCAAACGACTCCTTAATTTTATAGCGTAGTTTTTGAGCTACCTCTTCTTCCGTCCAATAGTATCCCTGATTATTTTGTACCCACTCAAAATAAGAAACAGTTACTCCTCCTGAGCTTGCCAGCACGTCAGGAACGATTAATTTATTGCGTTTCGTTAATATTTCTGTTGCCTTTTGGGTTGTAGGGCCATTGGCTGCTTCTACAATAATATCAGCTTGTATATGTTCTGCATTTTGTTCGGTAATTTGATTAGAAATGGCTGCTGGAACTAAAACATCACATTCTTTTTCAAGCAGCTCTTCATTGGTTAACACATTTTCAAATAAGTTTGTTATCATGCCAAAACTGTCCCGGCGTTCCAATAGATAAGGTATATCAAGCCCCTTTGGATCGTAAAGAGCGCCGCCGACATCGGAAACTCCGATAATCTTTGCTCCAGCATCATATAGGAATTTGGATAAAAAACTCCCTGCATTTCCGAATCCTTGAATGATAATACGTGCTTCTTTTAAATCAAGTCCTCTTCTTTTTGCTGCTTCCTCAATGCAAATCGTCACGCCTGCTGCAGTTGCTGTTTCACGTCCCTTTGACCCGCCCAGAACAATTGGTTTTCCCGTAATAAATCCTGGAGAATCAAATTCTTGGATGCTACTGTATTCGTCCATCATCCAGGCCATTACCTGGGGATTGGTAAACATATCCGGAGCTGGAATATCTTTTGTCGGGCCCACAATCTGGCTGATTGCACGAACATAACCACGGCTCAGACGCTCTAGTTCAAGCATGGACATTTTTCTTGGATCACAAATAATTCCACCTTTTCCGCCTCCATATGGAAGATTAAAAATGCCACATTTAATGGTCATCCACATTGATAACGTCTTCACTTCTTCCTCGGTTACATCCGGGTGGAAGCGGACCCCTCCTTTTGTCGGTCCGACTGCATCGTTATGCTGGGCCCGGTAGCCGGTAAAAATTTGGGTGGAACCATCATCCATTTTGACTGGTATACGCACTGTCAGCATTTTTAAAGGTTCTTTTAAAAGCTCGTACATACTGCTGTCGTATCCAAGTGACTGAATCGCTTCTTGAATAATCGCCTGGGTAGAACTGAATAATCCTTCTTTTGCTTTTTGCTTTACCACTTGAACTTTTACCATATAATTCACATCTCCTTTTAAAGCGCTTTCATGTGTTTCTAAACAATTAAATCATAGAAAATAAACTACAAAAGCAGACAGATAGTAACATAAAAAATTTTGTTTCTAGGTAATATATTTTCTAGCTGCAGCAACCCACGTAAAAAAGCAGAAATTCAAAGAATTTCTGCTTTTTATTAGAAATATTTAAGAGCTCCCACAGCTGCTTGAAGAACAGCTGGATCCACTACCGCTATCAGAAGAACAAGAAGAATCATTCCCTGAGTCGTGATGATCATAACGGTCGTCACGGTCATCGTTGTCGTAATAACCGCCTGAACTCATATAGTTATTGTCTTCCGGTATAGGCTCATGCAGGGCCAGAATCGAATAAGACAGCAGCAAGACAGGTGTTTGATCCTCCGGCCGGGCCGCCACAATCGTTTTAGACCGTGTTTTTTGCCGGCGGTCCACGTGTTCTTCTGCTTCTTCAAGAAGCTCTGCAAGCTTCTTCGTTAAAGCATGGATAAGAGGCTCATATTCTTCTGGCGCTGCTTCAAACAGCTCTTTTTGAAGATATGTTTCCCGTTTCTTTCCTTTTGCTTTCTGCCATTTTTCTACAAAGGATTTGCGAAGCAGCGTTTTTCCAAATGGGCCTTGAATGGTTTCAGTGTAATCATGCTCGGTGAATAAAACCGAATATACCAATTCAAAAACAGCCCGCTCGTGCTGTGATGCTCCTTTTGTTACTTTATCTTTGTGAGTTGGAGTATGATGAATCATCGTACCATGAAATTCCTCGCAAAAAGCCGCGTAATCCTTGGTAAACAAAATCATATCATGCCAAATGGCATCGACCTTTGCGCTGTACATCGGTATATTTTTCATGATGGCAGAAAGAATGAAAAACCGCTTTAATTCAAGCTGGTACCATGAAAACGAATGCTCGGACACCATTCCTTTTTCAATCAACCGTGCTTTTACGGACGCTTCGAGACTCCGGTTCCAGGCATGCTCTAGTTTTTCAGCTAACGGCTTTCCTTCCGGTATTTTTAAGCCAAGTGTCTGTTCCAGCTCAAAAGAAAGCGGCTTGTCTATTGCCGGTCCCTTATAACTTCTTGCTTTCTGGCCGGGGCGCCTGCCAGGCGTGTTTTTTTCGCTGGCCTTTTTAATAATAATGCTGGCTATAATGGCTGCAATCACGAGGAAAAATACAACCTCCATTTCAGTCCCTCCTTTTAACTCTCCCTGCTGTTTTTTCTCTGTTTGATCTGCTCTCTTATCTCGCTGAATAAAGGAAAAAAATGAAATAAATAGGATTTTTTTCTGCAGGGCTTCTCTTCTATTGTATCATGCTCTTCTAGTTGTTCATGTCTCCTTGGCTAAAAAGTTTGAAACATTGACGATATGCCGGTATTTTTTTGCAGAAAAAGGATTAAAAGAAATAAGGGAAGGGAAAAGGCTAGATAAAATTCAGTGAAACAGCTCACACTACCTGAATACATAACTGTCTATGGAGGGATTTTTCATGTTAAAGGAAGCCATTTATCACCGGCCTAAAAACAATTTTGCTTATTCCTATGATTCAGATACTGTTCATATCCGCCTGCGCTCTAAGAAAGGTGACCTTACGCATGTATCGTTGCTTCACGGAGATTCCTATATTCTTAAAGACGGTATATGGGTATATGACGAGGAAGACATGATTTTAGCTGGATCAGATATGCTGTTTGATTACTGGATGGCGGAGATTAAGCCTGCTCACCGCCGCCTCCTTTACGGATTTAAATGTGTCAGCGGGGACGAGACTGTTTATTACACAGAGCGCGGCTTTTTCGATCAAGCACCGGAAAAAACAGCGAATTATTTTAACTTTCCATATATTAACCCAGCCGATATTTTCACCGCTCCCCGCTGGGTAAAAGATACGGTCTGGTATCAGATTTTCCCGGAACGATTCGGCAATGGCGATCCACGTCTGGATCCTCCCAATACACAGCCATGGGGAGGCAAGCCGGAGTTTGATAACTACTTTGGCGGCGACTTTCAGGGAGTCATTGACCACTTGGATTACCTGCAGGATCTCGGCATTACTGGTATTTACTTCACCCCTATTTTTAAAGCAAACACAAACCATAAATATGATACCATCGACTACCTTCAAATCGATCCACAATTTGGCGATGAGGCACTGCTGAGAAAGCTCATTGATGAATGTCATCAAAGAGGCATTAAAGTGATGCTTGATGCAGTGTTCAATCATAGCGGCTACTTTTTTGGCCCGTTCCAGGATGTGCTTGAAAAAGGTGAAGCATCGAAATATAAAGACTGGTTCCACATTCGAAAATTCCCACTGCAGGAAGGTGACCAGTTAAATTACGAAACATTCAGCTTTGAAAAAAACATGCCAAAGCTTAACACCGAAAATCCGGAAGTAAAAGACTATTTGTTGAATGTTGCCTCACATTGGGTGAAGAATTTTGATATAGACGGCTGGAGGCTGGATGTGGCCGATGAAGTCGATCATGCCTTTTGGAGGGAGTTCCGCCGCACGGTAAAAGCGATAAAGCCGGATGTGTATATTCTAGGTGAAATCTGGCATGATGCCCTGCCATGGCTTCAGGGAGACCAGTTTGATGCAGCTATGAACTATCGCTTTGTCCATGCAATTGTAGACTTTTTCGCCCAAAGAAAAATCACAGCCGAACAGTTTAAACAGGAAATTACCCATGTCTATCATTCTTATCCGATTCCCATCAATGAAGTTGCCTTTAACCTGCTTGGAAGCCATGATACGCCAAGACTTTTAACGGTTGCGTATGACAATAAAGAAAGCGTCAAGCTGTCTTACTTGTTTGCTCTGTCTTCCCCAGGGTCTCCATGTATTTACTACGGCGATGAAATTGGCTTAACAGGCGGACCAGATCCGGACTGCCGCAAATGTATGGTTTGGGATGAAGATAAGCAGGACCGCGATTTACAAGCCTTTATTCAAAAAGCGATTACGCTGCGTAAACAAATACCTGCTTTTGGCAACAGCGGCAGCTTTGCGTTTGCAGATATTCATCCGGAGCTGATCAGCTACACGCGCGAAAATGAACAAGAAAAACTTCTATTTTTGATTAATTCAAGTGATACACCGATACAAGCTGATGTGCCAGATGTCTTTATGAATACTCAAAATGTGTGGACGGAAGAAACACATGATGAAAAGACCGTCACCATTCAGCCTCAAAACTTTGTAATTTTGCATAAAACAATGCAGTAAGCAGTCTTTTCCTTTAAAAAAGGCATACAAAAAAACCGGTACACCTCCTTTTCCATCACAAGGGGACGTACCGGTTTTATTCTTTGTTATATATGATTAATCCAGGCTCTCTAATGCCCTTTTTACGGTAGAAAACGTATCTGTACCTGAAAGCTCAAGCCCGCTTTTTACTACAATTTGAGCTAAGTCAGGACGCAGACCGGATGTGATGAGGTGAATACCCACTAACTTGAGCATCATGCCCAGTTGCTGAAGGTAGGCCGCCATCTTTACATCAATTTGGGAAAGGCCTGAAAAATCGACAATGAGATGATCGATCTCCATATCTGACAGTTTAGGAAAAACGTGCTCTAGTATATAGTTGGCCCGGTAGGTATCCATTTCCCCGATAAGAGGAAGAATCACAATTCCTTCCCTTACAGGTATAATTGGTGCGGATAAGGCGGCCATTTCTTTTTTCGCCTGCTCTTTCTTTTCTTCATACAGCTGTTCAAATGCAAAAATGGTCTCATTTAAGCTGCTGTCCAGCATTTGATTGATACGCTTAATAATCAAAACGATTTGTTCCAGTGACAACTGAAGCTTTTGTCCGATTTCCATAAACATATCGGTTAAAACTTCCCGTGTTGGAGGATACCGGACAGCCAAAAGAGAAACCCTGCCGCCTGAAGAAGTCTGCATATCTGCATTTTTTCGGCTCCACTCTATAAAGAAATCAGGAACGCATTTTTCTTCTTTTACAAAGGAATCCCCAAAAAACTGTAAGAACTCAAGGTACATTGTATATGCCTGCTCTTTTTCCCAGTCTGGAATCGTCAGTTCCAGCTTTGTAAGCACTTTTTCCACAACCTCAGTTGCTAATGCTTCTACGTTGTCAGTAATATAAGCCGAAAATTTAAAAAATGAACTCACGATGGCTTCCCCTTTTTCTCTATTACGTACTTTAACACATGTATTTAATGGTTGTTCCATAAAAATCCCGCAGTAAAAATCTATTTTCTGTTTTCATTCCACACGAAGAAAAACAAAGAGCAAACATCATCCTAGTATTAAGTATCGGGTCATTTTCTTCATATTAAAGATGACTTTCTTCACAAATTAGCATTATTTATGATCAGCAATGTGCATTTATTATATAAAAAAAAGCCCGTTCTTACTAGGTTAATAAGAACCAGCGTTTTTTATGTTACCAAAAGAGCATGAAAAAACAGGTGCCTAACTAAAAAGCACCTGTTTTAACGCCCTATTATGATCATTTTACATGTATGGGAAAGTTTTTTAATCAAGCCATGTATACTGTCTGCCCCAGCTTTCTTTTGCAAGAGATGTAATTTCTTCAACGATCTCATCTTCTACCGCGTACGAATCCCCTTGTTCGTAAGGATTATAATGAAAAGCATACATACGTGCCGTAAATTGTGAAAACGGAAGAGACGCTTCTCCCTCCTGTTCTCCATGCCCTTTTACAGAAGGTTCAATGCCCTGTCCCCAGTTTTGGCCGCTGTCGTTATTAGGATTGTAAAAATAAATGCGGTACTCTCCTGCTTCGTCTGCAGCGATCCGCTGAATAGAAACCGCGTGAAGACCTAACAGATCACCGTGCACATTGGTAATATAAATACCTACTGGATTCGGATAAATCAATTCATACCCTTCGTTATAGTCAGGGTGATGGGTAGAATAAAATAATCGGACAAAACCGGCGTAATCTGTTACCGCTCCGGTCGCAGGATTAATGATATTCGCAAATCCGCGCGGCACCCACTCTCCATAAAACTCGGGATTCACCCATTTATGGCCGTCTTCTCCGCGCAAAGCAGTCCGTTTCATCATTTCATTGTAAATCTTATCTAAATGGGGAACGAGAACCTTAGAAACGGGATCCAGTTCCTGATGAATCTCTGAAGCGACGCCTCCTTCAAGCGAAGAAGAGTGAAGAGGTTCTCCTTCAAAAATAATGTCCACATCATTGTCCCGTGCTCCCCGGGCAATAAACTCAAGAAGCTGGCCAGGGCCGTGCTGTGCCCAGAGGCTGAGAGCCCGTGCAGACTGGCATGTCGGATTTAAACCCTGCCCAATTCCTAAAGGCTGGCCAAGCACACTAAGCGTTCCGGCTAAAAGAACAGCGTTCGCTGTTAAGCCTTCCCGTTTATTTTCAGGCGTAAGCAGGGTTTGTTTCACTTCCGGATGAATATCAAGTTCAATCAGCCGGCGAATACTCGGAAGAAGCGGTTCCTGTGAAAGCAGTCCCCGGTCCAATACCTTCCCAAGCCCGTAAATAGATTGAGCTGTATGGGGGTGGATAGAGACCTGAATGATGTCATGGACAAGATTGGATTGAGCATTTAAAATCGCTTCACCGGTTTCAGATAAAGAGAGGGCGGCTGGCAGAAGCTCTGGTTTTACCCGATTTAAATGTCTTAAAAAAACAGCGTGATAAGGAGAAACAAGCCCTGTATCCCTTACAGATCCGGCAAATGCTTCTGCTTCTTGCTTCAATTCCTCTTCTGACGCATTTTTTAAGCTTAAGCGGTATTCCCTAAAGCTGGACCAATCTTTGCTTAACGGGCTTGGTGCCGTAATAGCAGCCGAGTATGCCTGTAAAGACTGCTTCACTTCCTCACTAATATCACTTTCCATCATTTGTTTGGCCATCGTAATCATTTTTACAATTCGGTTGACCATGATCGGCCTTTGGACAGTCAGCCGGTCAATTTCCGCTACAATCTGATTGGCAATAGCCTGAAAAGAAAGTTCATCTCCTAAGAATCGGAACAAACGCTCTGCCCGTTCGATATGTTCACCTGAACCAATTCTGGATTCTTCTGTTTCCGGCGGAAAAAGAATATCTAAATTTAATGCTAGTACTTCGTTTAAAAATTCTTTCGCTTCCTGGGCAGACACTTCTTTATGCTCGTACAATCCTTTGGCAATCGCGAGCATGCGTAATTCACTAAGCAGCTCAACAATCGAATTGACGCCTTTTAGCTTTAAAGAGCCGCCGACAAAAGGTGGCTGGAGCTTTGATGCTTGCTCCCACGGGCCACCCTGGAAAACCCCAGCTTTATCAAATCGAGGGGCGTAGCTGAATAATTGTTTAAGGCCATCATCGGTCCGTGCCAGCTCGATGGCTTGTTGAAATACTTCTGTTTGATACAAACTTTTGGCATAAGGTTTTGCCTGCTCCAGCGTATCAAGAGCTTGTTCAAATTTTGTCGGTGCCAGTTTGCTTTCAGCGTCCATTCTATATTCCTCCCTAACCGGTCTCCAAAATAAAAGTTTTTCAAAGATAGAAATCAAAGGTTTCATACTTTTTCATCAAACCGCGCATTTCTTCACTGTCTTCCCCAAAGAAGAAAATAGTCCCGTAGTGATTGCCAAATCCAACCCGCTCCGCTACTTTGCTTGTAGCCGGGATGAACATATCATGCTTTTCAAAATAAGGGTGCGATTTTAATTCTTCCGGCACTTCCAGGCGGTCGATAATTTTAACGCGTGGATAAACCATCAAGCTTCCAGCATACCCTTTCGCGGAAGTTACCTCTTTAGGAAAAAACGCTTCCAGCTCTTCTGCGGTTGTATCTGGGTCGCTGCAAAGAACCTGGGCCTGATATGCACTGAAACCGTATGCCCGCTCAATTAAATCAAAAATATGTCCCCCAGGGATCCGCGCTGCGACTTCTCCAAAATGAAGCGTGCCGTCAGGTGAAATGAAAAATTCCGGGTGGATCACTCCATATTTGATTTCAAAGGAAGTGACCAGCTTTTCAATTTCTTCTCGGATTCTAGGGCGCCATTCTTCAAGAGAAGGAGACGCAGGAACAAAATTGGAATGCCCTAATTGGACATATTCGGTAATATTCAAGAAATAAACTTTCCCATTGTGAACAAACGCTTCACAGGAAAATTCCTGACCGTCTAAGTGGCTCTCCATTAAACAAGGAAAATCCTCCTGAGGGATCAGATCGATATCGGAAGCATCCCGTATAACCCGGTGGCCAACCGTGCCGGCTTTATTTAAAGGCTTTACATGAATAGGATCATTGATATCCCCGTCTATTTTAATTAAAGCCTCATTTACTCGTTTTAAAAAGCGGTATACATCTTCTTTTTGGTATGCTTCTTCAAATACCCCGACTTTGATGCCGGACATTTGCGCTTTTCGCTTCATAAGCCCTTTATCTCGAAGAAGAAGAGATCGATTGAAAATACGGGGATCATCCTGGAACCTCGCGTTTAAAGCACCTGCCCATTCAACCGTTTCTTCATAGATTGGAACCGCAAGCTTTACGCCTAAAGAATGCAGCTCTTTATATAGCTCCTCTGATTTTTCATTTAACCGCTCGAACTGCCAGCCGACAAACTGAATATCATTTTCTTTGGCAAACGGTTCAAATTCAGGCGGTCCTACTACAAGAAAAGGCCGGTCAAGCTTGTCTACCGCTTCAATGACAGGCAGACTCCACCCAAGAAGGGCTGTAACTTTTTTTTCATTTTCCATTTCTTCTTCCCATCCTTTGACTAAAAAATAACAAACAGGGGTACAATTCCCTATCTTACTATAAATCAAACTTTTTTGTCTGATTTTTGTTTATTTTCTAATTTTTTGAGATACTAATTAATAGTTTATATATGTAAGAGATAAATATTACAAAAGAGTAGTATAATTACCCATTTTTAAATAAATTAAACTTTTTTTAAATTTTTTTGTTTATTTTCTACTTTTTTAAGGTAGTGATTAATAGTTTATATATGTATATGACAAAGGAGGAATGAAAATGAACACTTGGTATATGGCACTATCAGAATATTTTCCGGCAAATGAAATGAAATCAGAAGAGCATTTTGAGCTGCTTTTAAAAGACAAAGGCTGTTTCTACAAGATTGAAGAAGGTGCTGACTATGTACTCGCTTATTTTGAACAGGAGGATTTTTTGTTTGTAGACTACGTACTGGTACATAGCCATAGCCGGAGCGCAGGTTTAGGAAGCCGAATCATGGACCAGTTAAAAAAGAAGAAAAAGCCTATTCTTCTTGAAGTAGAGCCGGAGTCGATTCACGAACCGGATACCATTAAACGAGTTCACTTTTACAAAAAAATCGGCTTTCAATGTATTGATCACATTCAATACGTGCGCAGGCACCCGGTCACTAAAGAACTGAATGAAATGAAGCTTTATTGCTGGTCTTTCGCACCAAAATCAGATAGATGGATAATCGAGAAGATGGCTGCTGTTTATCAGGAAGTTCATGCTTACCAATCAAAAGCTTTGTATGGGACACAAGCGGAGGAAATCAATGACATTCTTATTCTAAGGGAACATACATACAACCAGGCTAAATAAAAAGGATTTTAATTATTTTTGCATCATTGTATGCGCTTAACATGTTTAGGCGCAAATGGACAGATTTGAGGAGGAAATAATTTGGAGAGTTTTGAGCAAATCGTCGCTTCGCTGTCAGGATGGATCTGGGGAGTGCCAATGATCATTTTGTTATTAGGATGCGGCCTGATTTTAAATATCCGGATTGGTTTTTTTCAGTTCCGGTACTTCCCTCACATTATGAAGCAGACATTTGGCAAAATGTTCTCGAAAGGAGATGCACCTGGCTCTGTTACGCCTTTTCAGGCTTCTACATCTGCCCTGGCTTCCACAGTCGGAGCGGCCAATATTGTCGGAGTGCCTCTTGCGATTGGGCTGGGCGGGCCTGGAGCCGTTTTTTGGATGTGGCTCGTTGCGCTCATCGGCATGGGAACCAAATATTCAGAAGTAGTGCTCGGATTAAAGTACCGCACAAAAAATGAAGCCGGCGAGTGGACCGGCGGGCCAATGCATTATATTGAAAAGGGACTTGGCTGGAAACCGGTCGCCACCTTTTTTGCGTTTTTTCTTATGCTTGAAGTGATTGCGAGTACCATGGTCCAGTCTAATTCCCTGTCTACCACCGTCGAATCTTCCTTCGGTATTCCGCCGCTGGCAACAGGTATTGCAGTTTTGCTTGTTGTTGGCATCGTGACTTATGGAGGCATTAAACGAATTGGTTCAGTTACCGAAAAGTTTGTGCCGGTCATGGTCGTTCTGTATTTAATTTGCTCAGGGCTTGTGCTGGCTGGAAATCTGTCTGAAATCCCAACAGCCTTTGGCTTAATTTTCTATCACGCTTTTACGCCTATTTCGGCTGCCGGAGGCTTTGCAGGTGCGAGTGTGGCTGCTGCTATCCGCTGGGGGCTTGCCCGCGGTATTTACTCAAATGAAGCAGGAATGGGAACAGCGCCTATCGCCCATTCAACGGCTATGAACGATCATCCAGCCAAACAAGGCTTATGGGGCGTGTTCGAAGTGCTGGTGGATACCATTATTGTCTGCACAACAACCGCGCTCGTTGTCTTAACATCAGGTGCCTGGAAAGAAGTCTCAGCGAACGATGCTTCGACGATGGTGATCGAAGCATTTGCCACCGTTGTCGGTCATGGAACAGCTGGTACCATTCTTTCGATTTCTTTGTTCTTTTTCGTATTATCTACCGTACTAGTGGTGGTTTTTTACGGAGAAAAACAGGCGGAATATTTATTTGGGATTCAATTTTCCAAGGTGATGCGCGTTGTTTACTTAGTGGCCATTTTAGCTGGAGCCGTCGGGGCCCTTGAATTTATCTGGCAGTTCCTTGATTTAATGCTGGCATTGATTATTGTGCCGAATGTCATCGCTCTTGTGTTCTTAAGTAAAGAAGTTCGTGAAATAACAAAAGATTACATTAAAAAATATATTTAGGGGAAAAGCTAAAGTAACCCTGCTTGTCAGAAGAAAGGAGCCGTCAGAATTGATTGAAGAGTTAGCCGCTGCAATCAAAAAGAAAAAAGCGATTTTGTTTGCCGGATCTGGCGTCTCTAAAAACTTGGGACTGCCGGATTATTCAGAAATGATTCACCAAATTGCTGAAAATCTCGGTTATAACCCAGACGAGTTTACAGCATGGGGTAACAATGACTTTTTAACTCTGGCTGAGTATTATTGTTTAGAAAAGGGGTCACTCGGTGAACTGCGCAGCTGGATGGACCGGAAATGGCATAATCCGAAGATTGAGCTTGAACACTCGGAGATCCATCGAATGCTGATTGAATTGAATTTCCCCTTAATTTATACAACCAATTTCGACCGCTGGCTTGAAGAAGCGCATGACTTTTATGAAAAGCCGTACACGAAAATCACCAATGTTGCGGATATTACTCAAATTGAGGAAGGAAAAACGCAGATTGTCAAATTTCATGGTGACTTTGACGATGACTCCTCTATTGTGTTAACGGAATCCAGTTTTTTCAAGAGGCTGGATTTCGAAACATCTCTGGATATTAAGCTCCGTTCAGACTCATTAGAGAAATCTTTGCTTTTTATTGGTTACAGCCTTTCGGATATTAATATCCGCTATATGCTTTATAAACTGCATAATCAGTGGAAAATTTCTAAATACGAGCATTTAAGGCCAAAATCGTACATCTTGCTGAATGAACGGAATCCTATTAAAGAAACAATCCTAAAAGAAAGAGGGATTACCCCGATCATTTATGAAAATGAAAATCCCGGAAAATCCCTGCATACTTTTTTAACGGACTTACTCAACCTTGTCCGAGAAGAAGCATAAATAAAGAAAGCGCCACTTGCTGCCCATTCAGAAGCGGCGCTTTTCTCTTGCGAACCCGTGGAAATAAAACCAGTTATACTCTATCCATACCGTTCAGACTTCGGTTTTTCACCACTTCTTTTATCTCATCTACAAATGTTTCTAACCTTCTTTGAGACGCGTCCTTTTGCCCGTAACGCCGTACATTGACCGTTTGGCTGGCATACTCTTCATCTCCTGCTACTAATGTGTACGGTATTTTCTTCATTTGCGCTTCTCTTATTTTATAGCCGAGTTTTTCTTCACGATCATCCCATTCCGCCCGTATACCGGCCTGCTGTAATTGCTGTACGATTTCTTCGGCATACGTTTGATGAACATCATTCGAGACAGCGATCACTTTTACCTGTACAGGCGCAAGCCAAACAGGAAACGCTCCAGAAAAATGTTCGATTAAAATACCAATAAACCGGTCAAGAGATCCGAAAACAGCCCGGTGAATGACAACCGGCCGGACTTTTCGGTTTTGTTCATCTACATAGGATAGATCAAATTTTTCAGGCATTTGAAAATCCAGCTGCACCGTTGCGCATTGGTGGCTTCTTTTTAAAGCGTCTTTAATATGAATATCGATTTTAGGTCCATAAAAAGCGCCATCTCCTTCATTCACCCGGTATTCCCGTCCAAGTTTATCTAAAACCCTCTTTAACGCTCCTTCCGCCTGATCCCATAATTCGCGGCTGCCCATCGAATCGGCTGGTCTTGTGGAAAGCTCTATTTTATATGGAAAGCCAAAGATATTGTATACATAATCAATTAATTTCAGGACAGAGGTGGTCTCGTCTTCGATTTGGTCCGGCCTTACAAAGATGTGGGCATCATCCTGGCAGAATGTGCGGACCCGCAGCATTCCATTGAGAGCTCCGCTGAACTCATGGCGGTGTACCTGCCCAAACTCGGCCATACGAATCGGCAGATCGCGGTACGAACGGAGTTTATCCTTGAAAATAAGCATATGCCCCGGACAGTTCATCGGCTTCAGGGCAAAACGCTGCTGGTCAACCTGTGAAAAATACATATTGTCTTTATAATGATCCCAATGTCCAGACCGTTCCCACAGCCTCTGGTTCATCATAGTCGGTGTCCGTACTTCCTGGTACTGATGCTTGAATTGAAGTTCCCGCAGAAAAGATTCGAGCTCATTCCGGATGATTTGTCCGTTCGCTAAATAAAAAGGCATACCCGGCGCTTCTTCCGAAAACATAAACAGCTCTAATTCATTGCCAAGCTTCCGGTGATTTCGGTTTTGTGCTTCCTCCAGAAAGTAAAAATAGTCATCCAGTTCTTTCTTTGAGGCAAAAGCAGCCCCATAAACGCGCTGAAGCATTTGGTTGCGGCTGTCACCGCGCCAGTATGCACCGGATACATGTGTCAGTTTAAAAGCCTTCAAAAAGCGCGTAGATGGCAAATGCGGTCCCCGGCACAAATCAACGAACTCTCCCTGACGGTAAGCCGTGATTTTTTCTTCCGGCGGTATACGTTCCAGCAGCTCCAGCTTTAGTGGATCATCCTTAAACCACGCTTCCGCTTCCTGCCGTGTCCATTCCTCGCGGCGGATCTCCAGGTTTTCAGCAATAATTCGATTCATTTCTTTCTCAATTCTTTTTAAATCACCGGGGATTAACGGCTGATCGATGTTTATGTCATAATAAAAGCCGTTTTCAATAACCGGACCCACGCCTAAGTGAACGGAGCCGTACAATCGTTTTAGGGCCTGCGCCAGTACGTGGGCGGCTGTATGGCGCATCACACCTACTCCCTCTTTTGATTGGAGGTCAAATAATATAACACTGGCGGATTCGTTAATGCTTCGTTTCATGTCCCAGAGAACACCATTTACCATTCCGACTGCTGATTTCTTTTTTAGGCCCGGACTGATTGACTGGGCAATCTCTTCTAGAGTAATCCCCTGTAAAAAGCTTTTTGTTTCCCCGTTTGGAAATGTAATCATAATGTTTTTTTGATTCATAAGAAAGCACCCCTTTAATGATTGTTTATATAAAAAAACACACCCGTCCCTAAGAAGGGACGAGTGTGTTTTTCCTCGTGGTTCCACCCAAATTTCCACTGCTGAAAAAAGCAGCGGCTTCAGTCAGTTTTATCGCACTGCTGCGGTACCGGTTCGCCAGTACAGCTCCAAGGCGGTAAGTGATTTTGCTGCGCTGGGAAGCTTTCAGCCTTGGCTTCCCTCTCTGTGGGCCGGTCAAATACATTCATGTCCTTGTCATCGCTTATTTCTTTATGCCTTAAAAAACAAAAAAACACACGCATCCCTAAGAAGGGACGAGTGTGCTTACCCGTGGTTCCACCCAAATTCCCACTGCTAAAAAGCAATGGCTTCAGTCAGTTTTATCGCACTGCTGCGGTACCAGTTCACCGGTACAGCTCCAAGGTGGTAAATGTATTTTCAGCGCTGGGAAGCTTTCAGCCTCGGCTTCCCTCTCTGTGAGCCGGTCAAATACATTCATGTCCTTGTCATCGCTTATTTCCTTATTCCTTAAAAAAACAAAAAAACACACGCATCCCTAAGAAGGGACGAGTGTGCTTACCCGTGGTTCCACCCAAATTCCCACTGCT
>NZ_JAVJNG010000008.1:111997-142094 GCF_038806185.1 Domibacillus sp. 8LH
AAAAAGCAATGGCTTCAGTCAGTTTTATCGCACTGCTGCGGTACTGGTTCGCCAGTACGGCTCCAAGGTGGTAAATGATCTTTCTGCGCTGGGAAGCTTTCAGCCTTGGCCTCCCTCTCTGTGAGCCGGTCAAAATCACTCATGTCCCTGTCGTCGCCTGTATAGATTACAACACTTCATGTTATTTAATCGGGGATTAAAACCAGCCTGCCTTATAAGAAATTAAGATGTGTAACATGCAAATGACAGATAGCTAGTAAGATATTACAGCCACTTTATCATTTCCTTAATTGGAAATCAAGTGCCAAAAACAAAAAAGCTTTAATATTATACGGCTGTCAAAGCCTTCTCATTTTCATCAGTATTCAAGGATAGTTCGTGAAGAGTGATTTCAGGGCGGCTCCCCACTCTTATGTTAATAGAGGTTTGTCCCAATCCTTCACTTATATAAAGAGGTTTTTCATGATAATAGTGCAGCCCTTTAATCATATCCATCCGCATCATCGTACGTCCCAGTTTTGCAAGATGGTACGGCTTGGGCCAGTAAATTTGACCGCCATGAAAATGGCCAGCCAAAAGATAATGGTATGCGTAACTCTCCATACCAAGAACAATGTTTGGATCATGAGTTAAAACAAGGCGGTATCCTTCTTTGACATCCGAAAATGATGCCTGCAAATCGCTTTTCTTTGTATGAAAGTCGTCCACTCCAATAATGTTAAGAGGTTTTCCTTCCACCCAAATGGTTTCATGTGCATTTTGAAGTGTTTTACAGCCGTGCTTTTCCAATACATTTTTTAAAGAGTTAAAATCCGTTTTGCTTAAACGATAATCATGGTTTCCAAATACAGCATACATACCATATTGAGGATTCAAGCGGTTCAACATATCTAAATAGGGAATTAATCGAGGGATACTTCGTTTTTTATCTAAAAAGTCTCCGGTGAGGGCAATAAGGTCTATTCTCTCGCCTGCCAGTTTGTTATAAAGCTGCTCAGGGGAAATAGAAATATTCTCAAGATGCATATCTGAAATGTGTAATATAGCGAGAGAGCTGGTTGAGTCAATGGAATCTATTGAAGACAAGTGAATTTTTTTAAACGCCACTTCATGTGTATTCTTATAAGCCTTATAAAAGAGGATCAGCGAAACGGTAAACAATACAAACAACAACAATAACAATTTCATTCTATTTCACCTCCGCCTATCATTATAGAGGAATTTAGAATGAACTTTTACCGGTAATTCATGGGCTTTTTTAATAATGTAAAGATGTTAGTCGTTATATAACAGTTAAGCAAGCTGACTGTGTGCAGTTCAGCTTGCTTAACTGTTCATAAAAAGAAGCGTTTATGTGAATCGCCGGGAATCAAGCAGGAGAACTGCAGATGAAGCCCATTTCCACTAAGGCTTCTAAACATTAGAGAAACGCTGTAAAGTACAATTCGTTATAAAGAAAGCATTTTTTAAACCTGCTGATCACATTGTAGCGAAAATGTTCCTTTGTGAAATAATCAAGATACTGTTCTTCCTTTTGAATATAATCCCCTTTATCGTTGGTTTTCATAAACCAATTACAGATCGGAGATGCATCACATAAGTAAGGTTCAATGACCACTACTTTTCCATTCGGTCTTAAAATGCGTTTGAATTCTTTGATGTAATGTCGAACCATGTCTGGCGGAATATGATGCAGAACCGCAATAATCAAAATGACATCAAAGCTGTTTTCTTCCACAGGGAGTTCATTGCCGCTAAATGCTTCAAATTGATAAGCCGCATACAGCCTTTTGGCAAAGTCAATCCTATTTGTGTCAGGATCTATCCCAACGTAATAATCAGGTGAACATAACGTGCAGTTCGCACCTGTACCCGCTCCGAAGTCCAGCACTTTCTGCCCCGTTAAATCAAAGTGCCGCTGAATGTTATTTTGAATATAAATTTTTGTAAACCATTTTGGCCGAACCAGTGAGTGATAAATTTTAGGGGATAATTGCACTTAAAACACCTGCACTTTTTTGGATTCACGTTCGATTATTGTTTGATTTCGTTCCACAGTATAAAAAACAATACACACAACATTCATTTCTAAAAAATTAAAAGGGCCAGTTTAGAAAGTACAGGGTGCTTTTCCTAACCGCCCGATGGGTCGTTATTAGATTGGGGAAAAATCCTTATTTTTATGTTTTTTAAAATCATCCATCTCTTGCAGAAAATAATATCCAGAATAATGAGCCTTCTTTTTCACATACTACAAATGGTCTTTTTCAATAAATCGTAAGGAGATGAGATACGTGAATAATCGAAATGGCATGTTTAAATCGGTCTTGCCTATAGCTGCAACAGGTGTCGCTATCCTTGGCATCGTTAGAGGAATACGCAGCAGATCTTTCCAGCCTTTCTTCCAGACGATTTTAAGTTCTTTAATGGGAGCGGCTCCGCAAGCTGCGCAAGGTATGATGGGCGGACAAATAGGGAAAAGTTTGGCACAGCCTCTTCAAGGAATGATGAATAGCCAAGGCGCTCAACAACAGCCAGCTAATCAACAAAACCCACAGACTTCTCAAGGTATGATGGGTGGACAAACTGGACAAAACATGACACAGCCTCTCCAAGGAATGATGAATAATCAAGGCTCCCGGCAGCAAGCTGCAATTCCAAAAAATTCGGCCCGTCAATGAACAAATAGAACGGACATTTAAACATACCGACAGCGTATATGATGGAGAATACAACGATGATGGCAAGAAAAGACGTATAGCCCCGGCGGGAGAACCAGGGCTTTTTTTGTGTTACTTATTTTCATGACGAATCTGGGGATTCAAACCGACTTTGCGGGCGATTACATTCCGGCCGGCTTCTGCCGCTTCTCTGCTTAGGAAAGTGCCTATCCATACCCTCTTGTCTTTCGAGAATGTGTGAAAACCAGTTGCTTTTTTGATTGTATCCGCCGCCGCTTCTGCGCTTTCGTCAGTTGAAAACGTACCGGTGAAAATCCGGTATGTGCCTGGTGTAGAAGCCGCTGTAATGGTATTGAGAAAAAATGCTAATGTTTTGTCGCTGTTTAACCGGCTTAAATCAACAGGCCCAGACACACCAGCAAGACGGCCATTATCTGTATACTGCCACAAGTCACAGGAATAATCCGGCTTTTGGCTGCTATAGCGGGGAAGCCAGACAAAGTCCGCATCTACCTGATCGGCACCAAATGCTTTGTATGTATGATGACCTGTATACAGCCCCACTTTTTTTGCGCCCAGGCGGCGTAATTCATCGAGATAAGTCTGCGTGCCCGCTCTCATATCCTCCATCGTTTTTACTTCAACGTCCGCTATCCAAAAGAAAGCGTTTTTGTCGCCTCGGTTCCAAAAATCCTGCGCTTCTTTTTTTGCATCGTTTATAGAAACAAATCGGCAAAATGCATAATTGCCAAATGGAATGTTATTTGCTTTGCAGCCAGCCGCATTTTGGGAATAGGTTCGGTCCTGAATACTCGAGCCATCCTGCACTCGAAGAATCGCCAAATCCAGTTCTTTTGCTGCAATTGCCCAGTTAATAGTGCCTTGATGATGAGATACATCAACAATTTTCACCGTGTTTTACCGCCTTTCTTGATTTATTATACGATGCTCTCTTCCAGCTGTCCGAACCCCTCATAGAACAGTTGTAACAAAAACTTAAAAAGCCTGGTCATACTCTTATTATGCCCGCTCTCGTAAGTACCGCATACTTTCAAACTACTAAGGGTTAGGTTTACTCATTCGTATGCGTAAAAAGGCGGAAATAACGTGAAAATCAAGACTACATGCAGGCATATATGATACATTTCAAATGTGTGTACGTTGGGAGTCATTTTCATAAAACATTTTTGCGGGAAGCTTATATAAATACAGGAGGAACAGTATGGGATATTTTAAAGCAAGAACCGCTGATAGGTTGAGGAATATATACAGTGTCATTATTGAATATACTGGAACAAAAGAATCATTGGAATCTTTGCCGCTCTCCACATCAAAGTTAATTTGGCAATATGATCACAGCCGCGGTTCTTCTTTTTTAACAGGTATGTTTAACAGAAGAAAAAGGCCAGTGTTTTTGATTGATATAGTGGAGACCGATCAAATAAGTGAGAGTATGCTGGAAGATAAACGTACGGCACTATACGAATTAGATGATTTACTGACCGATGGAATATACCTTGAATTTAAAGATCCAAAAGAACAAACATTGTTCATGTTGGAGGCACCCCATGTCTTGAACAAGTGGGCTGCCCTTCAAAGAGTTTAATATACATAATCTTTGGAGCTTAGCAAAGCTGGAATACAAAAAAGCTGGACTGCAGAGCAGCCCAGCTTTTCTCATTTCACTCTTTCTTTTTGAGCAACTATTAAGTGCAGCCTTCACACTCATAATAATTGTCTTTCAAATCTAATACCTTCAACAGGTCGCCAATCTCGATATCTTCTTCCTCTGTCATTTCGATATCTGCTACTCTGGCTTTGATCGCCTTATGAGCTGCTTCTTCGTCAGGCATGGCTACGCTGAACTCGCCTTCAGTACCTGTTGATACTACTCGATAGGCAAACAAAAATCGTTTCATCGCTTGTTTGTCCCCCTTTCCTATATCCTGCTTTCCCATCATAAACGAAAACAAGTGAATAGGGAAAAGTTTTGACTTCGAAGCAAATCAATGAAACCATTTCACTGGGCACGTATATTTTTTGTGAGCATTTCTTGTTTCAGAATAATTTTTAAATCTTTTCACCAACATTTATGCTGTTTCATAGAATGACAAAAATAAACACTTTTGAACATAGTGTGAAGAAATAATGATTTTTCTACAAAATTAGCGTATTTTCGACAAAATAGACCTCTATCGAATATAAAAATGTCATGATATATTTGGAAAAACTCAATCTTTGTTAAAAAGAAGGGAGCCAGAGAAAAATATGTCCCCACATTTCATTCTTACCATGCTGAGAACGTTAGAAAAATTTTCGACAACAGAGATATGTTTAACATTTTATAAGATAGATCAAACGCCTGCCATCAATGTTTGTTATATAGACAAGTATTTTAAAGTATCATGCTTGAGGACATGCACCAGTAAATATTATCGTGATAAATCATCTGCGCTTTCCGCTATTAACACGGCATTAGATCCACACATTCAAGAGTCATCAGCTTAATTTCAACACACTGAGATCTGCATTTTGCAAAACTCAGTCTTTATATAAGTTCTTACCCATTTCCGCCTTACTATTAACCCTTTATCCATTTGTTTCTTTTATTTTTTCAGCGAAATAGTAAATAAAAGAAGAAAATTGTTTGAAAAGTCTGATTATTGTTAATATTGTTAAAGAGCATTCTTCCCAAGCGGAGCAGCTGATAACGGCTGCCCCGTTTTATTTTGAAAAAAACAAATGGCTTCTGGTTTTATTTTTCGCTATTTATTTTCCAGAAAAAATTTGCTCATTGTTAAACTAAACTTAGTCTATTATATTGAAGATATTTCATGTTTCTAAAGTAAATAATTATTATATTTTATTTCTATATATCACTTTCTCCACATCATGCCTTACCGTTTTATGACCATCCTTAACACCTTTCCCGATCGCTATAAGCATAATGTCCAAATACCTTTCAGAAATATTTAATACCGACTTTAACTGTTTAGAGTCATATCCTGACATGGTAATGGTTTCAAGACCTGTCTCATTTACTAATAAAAGCAATGACATGGACGCCAGGCTTGCATCTCTTGTTAATTCAAGTGCTAAATCCTCTTTTGATTTATTCGCGTAGTAATTTATAGCAGCATCCGCTAGATAATCTCTCAATGATGCATCAAAAAAACCTTCTTGAAATCCCTCTTCATGTATCTGTATGATATTTTCTTTCTCAAAAGCCTGATAATCTCCAAGTACAACGATTAATACAGATGCTTCTGTTACTTGCTGCTGATTAAAAGCGATTGGCAATAACAAATCTCTTAGATATGGATCGTCAACAACTAGGTACCGCGTTGCTTGTATATTATTTCCATTAGGTGACTTACTTGCACTTTCAATCAATGCTGTTAACATTTCTGAACTGATGTTATAGTTTGGATCATAATGCCTGACTGAACGTCTTTTTTCTAAAATGTCTTTTACACTCATTGTATCCACCCCAAATTTTTATTTGCTGCATCACTGATTATACGGGACAATAATATAGGAGAAAATAACGCACAAAAATGTGGCATAGCCACCTTTAAGTGCCTATTTGGGAGGAATAAAGAATGAGCAATCAAAATACTGGAATCAATATTTTCATGAATACGGTAGGCGGAAAATGGAAATGTTTAATCCTTTTTTTCTTAAGCCAAAAATCAATGAGGACAAAAGAATTTTATGAACGGATACCTTCCATTACCCAAAAAGTGTTGACAGATCAATTAAAACAGCTGGAAAGAGATGGACTGGTACTAAGAGAAGTATTTAAGGAAGTGCCCCCAAAAGTAGAATACAGCTTAACAGAGTTAGGAAAATCGTTTGTACCAGTATTAAACACAATGTGTGAGTGGGGTAATGAGTATGCAGTTACGAGAGACATTGATAGAGGAGAACAAATTTGTTGTCATCGTAAATAAATATAGATCACTTTCCCTTGTTCAACCAACTTACATCTTCTTTAGATAACGATATTGATTTAGCACTTCTTTGCCTGGAAAAACATGACCGAAGCTCAGAGTAAAATCCTTCTTTCCCTTGCTATGTACATAATCATTGAGAATGACGCTTTTTAGCTATGCTGTATAAACCCATAACCGATTAATGTCCTCTCCCTTTTTAAGAAGAGGACATTGTTTAATTTTATAGGGCTAATCCTTTAATTCTCTAAAGAAAGGTGAACTTCCTTTCCATCAATCATAAAGGCTTTCATGTGTTCACGCTGCTCAAAATGGAGAGACTGCAGGACCAGGCTGCTTTGCACTAATTGATCATGTTTTTGAAGCATCTTCTGAATATCGGAGGCGGCATATACATACAAATGAATTCTCAAATCTACAGGCAGGTTCAATTCTTTCCGGTATGCCTGCACAGCCCGAATGATTTCTCTTACGGTTCCTTCTTCTTTTAATTCATCGGTTAACGCTGTCTCCAAAACGACCGTGAAAGAATCGTTTTCTGCAAGCGCAAATCCCTCTGGCACGCGCTTAGTGATTAACAGATCTTCTTTTTGAAGGTTTACCTTTGTTCCATCTGCCATTTCAAGATCCAGGCTGCCATCTTGAAGCAGCCGGCTGATCTCTTCCTTTTTCAGCCCTTCAGCTCTTTTCTTCAGTTCCCCCATGTACCTGCCGAATTTTGGCCCGGCCACTGCAAAATTAAGCTTTACGGTATAATCGGCCAGCTCCAATGCGCCAGCGGGCTGAATGTGTTTTATATTGGTTTCATCTTGAATAATAGATGTATATGAAAGCAAATAGGATACGCCCTGGTGTTTAGCGGGCAAAATATAAAGCTTGGCGAGCGGCTGCTTCGTTTTGATCTTTGCCGCGTTTCGGATCGATCTTGTCAGCTCAACCACCTGCAGGACACTGCTCATTTCCTGTTCCAGCTGCTGGTTAACCCTGTTCTTTTCCGGTTTTGGATAATCAGACAAGTGGACACTTTGCCCCGTTAACCCGGAATAAATGTCTTCTGCGAGAAAGGGTGTGTACGGCGCCGCCAGCTGAGCGGTTTTCTTTAAAGCTTCGTGCAGCGTGCGGAAAGCAGCCCTCTTATCCGGATTCATTCCAGTGCCCCAGAAACGCTGTCTGGACCGCCGTACATACCAGTTGCTCATGTCTTCAACAAACGAAGCAATACTTCTGGCTCCTGCGGTAAAATCGTATGCATCTAAAAACGTCCGCACATCCTTAATAACAGTATTGAGCCGCGATAATATCCACTCATCAAGGACAGATCGTGTTTCCTCTCCCTCTTCTTCAGGATCAAACTGGTCAATTTCTGCATACAGCGAATAAAACGAATACACATTGAGCAGTGTATCCACCATTTTTGATTTGGCCTGGCTGACCAGCCCCTTTGAAAAACGCTTGTTATTCCATGGAGCGCTGTCTGCAAGCAGTGCCCACCTGAGCGCATCTGCGCCAAACTCTTCGATCAGTTCAACCGGATCAAGGGCGTTTCCTTTACTTTTAGACATTTTCTGCCCGTTTTCATCTAGGATATGCCCTAGAGAAAGAACACGTTTATATGGAAGTTGGCCGGTAAACAGAACAGAGACCGCCAGCAGGCTGTAAAACCAGCCTCTTGTCTGATCCACACCTTCTGCAATCACATCAGCCGGAAATTGTTTTTCGAATAACGCTTTGTTCTCAAATGGATAATGATACTGGGCATAAGGCATTGACCCGCTGTCAAACCAGACATCAATCACTTCTGGAGTCCGTTTCATAAATGCGCCGCATTCACATAAAAGCTCTACTTTATCAACATATGGTTTATGAAGCTCAATGTTATCCGGTACAGCGCCTGCAGCCCACTGCTGCAGTTCTTTGATGGAACGAGGAGCTCTTTCTTTCCCACATTCCCCGCATTGCCAAATATTTAATGGGGTGCCCCAGTAGCGGCTTCGGCCAATATTCCAGTCGACCATATTTTCTAGAAAGTTGCCGAACCGGCCTTCTTTTATATGGTCCGGAAACCATTCAACCGACTGGTTATGTTTCTGCATAAGTTCTTTGACAGCCGTTGTTCGTATAAACCAGCCCTCCATTGCATAGTAAAGAAGCGGGCTGTCACAGCGCCAGCAGTGCGGGTAGCTGTGTTCATATTTTTGTTTATGAAACAGGAGGTTTTTTCCCGCTAACAGCTTAATAATTTCCACATCGCACTCTTTTACAAATTTTCCAGCAAGCGGTGTAACCGCGTCGGTATATCGCCCTTTACGGTCTACAACATTCACAAAATCAAGCCCATTGGCCTGGACGGCCCGATAATCATCTTCTCCGTATGCCGGTGCTATATGCACAAGACCAGTTCCGCTTGTATCTGTTACGAAGTCAGCTAAAACCACTTTATGGCCATTTGTGACCGAAACAAAGTCAAACGGTGCTTCATATGCTGTATCTGCCAGATCATGGCCCTTGATAACCTTTAAAACTTCTCCTTCTCCCTGCATCACCTGATCAACGAGTTTTTTGGCGACCACAAAAACCTCTGATCCCCGTCTCACTTTCACATAATCGATGTCTGGGTGAACAGCAAGAGCGACATTTGCAGGCAGTGTCCACGGCGTAGTGGTCCACCCCAGCAGGTACTCATTTTCTTTGCCTTTTATCCGGAACTTAGCAGTAGCAGATAAATCGGAAACGTCTTTATACCCTTGAGCGGTTTCATGAGAGCTAAGCGATGTTTCGCAGTTTGGACAATATGGAACGACACGATGCCCTTTATAAAGCAATCCTTTGTCATGAATGGAAGCCAGGACATTCCAGACCGATTCAATATAGCTGTTCTCAAGCGTAATATAGGGATCGCCCATATCCACCCAATAGCCAAGGGACTCAGTAAACTTGCGCCACTCTTTTTCGTAAGAAAATACACTTTCTTTGCATTTCTCAATAAAAGATTCAACACCGTATTGTTCAATTTCATCTTTTCCGCGGATCTTCAGCTGCTTTTCTACTCCCAGTTCTACTGGGAGTCCATGCGTATCCCAGCCTGCTTTTCGAATCACCTGATAGCCGGACATGGTTTTGTAGCGGGCTACAAAATCCTTGATTGTTCTCCCCAATGCGTGGCCGGCATGCGGCAGACCATTGGCAGTAGGCGGCCCTTCATAAAAAACAAACGTTTCCCGGCCTTCCCTGTTTGTAATGGACTGGAGAAATGTCCCTTTCTTTTCCCATGCTGCCCTGATCCGTGTTTCTCGTTCAAATGCCGTCTCTTTCATCGGTCTCACCTCGTTTTTTGGAATTAAAAAACCCGATTCTGATACTGCGCAGAATCGGGTTTATAAACAAATAAACAACGGATAAAAAGAAAAAAACCATCGGTAGTGGTTTTCTTTTATCTCTCACTACGTACCATCATACGCGTTCTTTTTAACGGCAGAAACCCGTCAAAGCTTAACTTATGTTCAGCTTTGCTTCTCGGAGAGGATTTTCACTGCGGTCTTACCGTTGACTCTCAGCAAATCGTCAACTCTCTGTAGATAAGATGGTCACAGCTACTCTTTCTCGTCAGCGAATTCTCATATTTTGTTAATAGTTATTGGCTATCTTACGCTCCATATTCTCCAATGTCAACAAAATTCAGAAAGTTTTTTCCTTCATCATTCGACATAAGACGACTATTTTTCCTCATTGTGGTATAGCAATTTAAAAAATGGACAGGTTACCTAATAAGTGAATCGGCAATACGTTTTTTACTGCTTTCCTGTTTAAAGCGTATACATTAGGTATCTTCCCATTCTGCATTCCATGAAGGAGTTAGGGCGACATGTACTTCTCTATGATTTTGCTTGCCGTTCCGTGGATTATTGCTTTGTGGCACCTTCATCCAAAAGACAAGCAGCTGATCCCATTGATTGCTCCTTTTGCTGCCGTTGTAGCCTTCATTGTCAATGGGCTGGGTGTGTATTTTGGTTTTTGGCGTGTTTATCCTTTTATCGAACTAAATGTCTTTGCTACGTACCCGTGTAATTTAGGCCTCTTTCCTGTTTTGGGCTGTTATATGATTTTCTTTATCCGGAAAACCACGCGTCCGTATGTTATTGTTTTGGGAATCGCCCTGTTTACCACCCTTCTAGAAGGACTGTTTGTTGCAATGGGAAGGGTCGTATACGGAAACGGATGGAATCTTTTTTGGACCTTTATTTCGTATATTCTGCCTTATCTTTTAGGATATTGGTTTTATTTATATTTACAAAAGCTGAATATCATAAAAAAATAAGTGAATGGTGCTTATTCTTCAATATATGCTTTTTTATGTATAAATTACCACGAGAGAGTTCATACTGATATTGTTAGTTTCAAAACCTAACTCCTATAGAACCGAAACCATTTCGCAGCCAGGCTTTCCGCCTGGCTGTCTTTTGGCGTTTTTTGTTATTCAATCATAATGAATAGGAGTAAGCGCATAGGAAAATGCTGAATCGCATGAAAGGTGCAAGACCAAGTTTCTTCATGAAAAAGGGTGATTCTACTTGTATTTTATCTATTTCCTTTTAAAAAGCGTACCTTTCACACTGTGGACTTACGAAAAGCTGTCATTCTGACTTATTTTTTTATTATACCAAAATACTTTATGATTTGACGAATAAATTATCAAATAAATCAAAAAATAACAAATATTTTATCGACAAGGGTTGCCAGAATGATAAATGAATGTATATTATTAACAATAGAATCTTTTTGAAGCATATGCGTAAAATAACGTTTCCTCTATCATTATGGACTTGATAAGTGAGAAACCGAAAAAGTGGAGTGTGTAGTAATGGAAAGTAAATTTGCTAAAAGAGCGAGCCGGGTTAAGTCTTCAGAAACGCGTGAAATCTTAAAGGTAACGGAACGGCCAGAGGTTATTTCCTTTGCTGGAGGTCTCCCGGCGCCTGAACTGTTTCCAGTTGAAGCGTTAAACGCAGCCTGTGAAGCTGTACTGAAAGAAGACGGGCCGGCCTCTCTTCAATACAGTACAACGGAAGGCTATATTCCCTTAAGAAACGCGATCATCAAGCGTATGAGTGCCATCGGCATTCAGGCTTCCCTGGAGCAGGTGATCATTACATCCGGTTCACAGCAGGCGATTGACCTGACAGGGAGACTGCTTCTAGATGAAGGAGATACTATTCTTTGCGAAAGCCCCACCTATCTGGCTGCGATCAATGCCTTTAAAGTGTATGATGCCAACTTTGTGGAAGTAGATATGGATGAAGACGGTATGAGCATGGAAGCGTTGGAGAAGCAGCTGCAGCTGCATCCTAACGCTAAATTTATCTACACCATTCCTGATTTTCAAAACCCGACTGGCCGAACGATGAAACTCGAAAGACGAAAAAGAATGATTGAACTTGCTAATCAATACAATGTTCTCATCGTGGAAGACAATCCATATGGAGCGGTGCGTTTTTCCGGTGAACCTCTCCCTCCTGTCAAACATTTTGATACAGAAGGCAGAGTCATTTATTTAAGCACGTTTTCGAAAATCTTCACACCGGGACTTCGGCTTGGCTGGATCTGTGCCGACGAAGTATTTATTGAAAAATACGTAGCGTTTAAGCAGACCGCTGATTTGCACTCTGACAGCTTTGCTCAGCGAATTACCGCAAAATACATGGAGCTCTATGATATAGAAGCTCATATTGAAACAATTAAAACGGTATATAAAGAACGATGCACCACAATGCTTGACTGCATTGATCAATTTTTCCCTAAAAGTGTCTCTCACAGCAAGCCCGAAGGCGGATTGTTTATTTGGGTCGAACTTCCGGATTCAGTTGATTCAAGTAAAATCTTTTTAGAATGTTTGAAAAATGATGTAGCATTTGTGCCAGGTATTCCTTTCTTTCCAAACAGCCAGCAAAAAAATACGCTGCGCTTAAATTACTCGAATATGCCGAAAGAGCGTATTATAGAAGGAATGAAGCGCCTGGGAGAAGTGCTGCGGCGCGAACTGCAGAAAGAGCCTGCATCTTAAAAAGCTCCGTAAACGCAGTATGTATGCAAAAAAGCACTTAGACTTTTGTCTAAGTGCTTTTCTTTTTGTGTTTATTGATACACAGGGTACTTTTTAGGCTCCATCACAAATGCCTGTTCTACATCATACACTTCTTCCACATAAATCTGGTGCCAGATCATAAACACAAGAATCGTCCAGATTTTACGGCTGTTGTCTTTTTTATTGTCTACATGCTCCTGCAGAAGGCGCAGTGCTTCCTGCTTATTAAACAAGTAGTCGGTTCCGCTGACTTGAATTAAGTTCACAGCCCAGTCGTATAACTCATCTTTCAGCCAGTAGCGGATTGGTACTGGGAAGCCTAATTTTTTACGGTTTACAACATGGTCCGGCACAATACCTTCAGCTGCTTTGCGCAGTACATACTTCGTTGTGTTATTCTTAATTTTTTGGTCTGTCGCAATGGATGATGCTACGTCAAACACTTTTCGGTCCAAAAACGGCACGCGCAGTTCAAGCGAGTGCGCCATCGTCATTTTATCGGCTTTCAGCAAAATATCTCCCCGAAGCCACGTATGAATATCGATGTTTTGCATTTTTGTAACCGCATCATAGTCAGCTGACTGGCGATAAATAGGTGCGGTTACGTCCGTATAGCCCAGGTTCGGCTTGTACTGGGACAGCAGGGCTCTTTTTTCCGCTTCTTCAAACATTTTCGCATTTCCGATATACCGCTGTTCAAGCGGTGTCGCACCGCGCTCGATAAAGCTTTTTCCCTTGAAGCCGTCCGGCAGAATACCGCTCAGTGCTTTCAGTGCGCCTTTCACCGGTCCTGGAATCGATTGGAATACACGCAAAGATTCCGGCTCACGGTAAATATTATAGCCGCCGAACAGCTCGTCCGCTCCTTCCCCGGATAGCACTACCTTCACATGTTTTCTCGCTTCACGCGCTACGAAGTAAAGCGGAACGGCCGCGGGGTCTGCTAATGGATCATCCATATGCCAGATGATCCTAGGAAGCTCCTGTACAAATTCCTCCGGCGAAATAATATGGCTGATATTTTCTAAACCGAGCGCATCCGCTGTTTCTTTTGCTACATCTATTTCACTGAAGCCATTGCGTTCAAAGCCGACTGAAAAAGTTTTTAAATTCGGATTTACCTGCTTCGCCAGTGACACGATAAAGGAAGAGTCAATTCCACCTGATAAAAAGGAACCAACCGGCACATCACTTCGCATATGCACGTTGACAGAATCAATCAGCACATTGCGAATGTCTTTAATAATCTGGTCTTCCGTTGACTTAATCGGGCGGAATATCGGTTTCCAGTAAGATTGGATCTTCATGGCTTGTCCAGGTTTTTGCGTAAAGAAATGGCCAGGCTCAAGCTTTTTCACGTTTTCTGTCATCGTATCAGGTTCCGGAACGTACTGGAAGCTTAAGTAATGTTGCAGAGACTTGGCATCTAATTCGCCTTTTTGAGCCGACAAAATGCTTTTCTTTTCAGAGGCAAAGTACGTTTTTTCTCCCTGCTCAAGGTAGAAAAACGGCTTGATACCAAAATGGTCGCGCGCTCCAAAGATCTGCTGTTCTACTTTGTCCCAGATCACAAAGCCAAACATTCCTCTCAGTCTCTTCACTGCTTCTTCCTTCATATCGCTATATAAAGCAATAATCACTTCTGTATCGGATTCCGTCGCAAACTCGTATCCTTTTTCCACTAATTCCTTCCGAAGCTCAACATGGTTGTAGATTTCTCCATTGAAAATAATCCAGTAACGGTCGTTTTCATACGAAAGCGGCTGGTGTCCACATTCAAGATCGATGATACTCAGCCGTTTAAACCCAAACTGCACATGATCTTCCATAAAGTAACCTTCATCATCTGGTCCTCTATGGGTAATCAAGGCATTCATTTTTTTAAAGTTTTCTGCCATTTCTTCTGTTTGTTTATATGGCCGTGCGTGCATACAACCCACAAATCCGCACATACATTACACCTTCTTAGATAAATTTAATAAAATATTGTTTCCAGCTTTATATACGACATCCCTTTGTAGAATCCCTTTTTTTGGATGAAGAAAAATTTGTATTAACTGTACTAATACAAATAATATAGTTAATTTCACCAAAAAGCAAATATTTACCAGGGTGGATCATTATACCATGAAAACGAACAAATTTGTATAATAACCTTTATCTACCTTTCCACCATTTCAGAGACTATAAACGGGGAAAAATGACACCGGACAAAGGATGACAAAAAGCCTGTTTTCCTTAGAAAACAGGCTTTTTACACAGTTTTATTCTTATGGTAACAGAGTGCTTATATATACTTGCCGAGCGATTCATTCGACCATTGATGAATGACATGATGTTCTCTATGAAGAACTTTTTGCAGGTAAATCATCGTTGTGTGAATGTCTTCATGCCCGAGTGCTTTCATAATTGAAAAGACATCTGCTTTATTCAAGTGAGAGATAATCGCAAAACTATGCCTGAATACGTGGGCTGTTAATTTAACATGGCCGGAATGAACAAAAGGCAGATCCACTTCTTTGATCACTCTTTTCAAATAATGGGCGAGTCCGTCTGGTTTAAATGCCCGTCCTGTACTTGTAACAAACAGTGGTTCCTCACTGCTGTTCGGAAAAGTAACCGGACGAAACCGCGCTTTACGGTACTGAAGGATGCTCTCGAGCACTTTTTCTTTTAAAGGAATTTCCCGCCTCTTGTTTCCTTTTCCCGTGACAGACAAATAATGATACCCCAAAATGCTGTCATACTGCACATCGGCCAGTGTCAGCCGGCACAATTCCTCATTCCGCATGCCGGTGCTGACCAGTACATGAATAAGGGCAAAAGCAATGTATTGCTTTCGCTCCTCAAAGTAATCCAGCAGCTGGATTACTTCACGCGGCCCTAAATCGCGGTTCGGCCGGTCTTCAGAACGGACCGAAACGGTCAGCAGTTCTTCATGGATCGGCTTTTGGATATAGCCGCTTTTAAATAAAAAGGAGAAAAAGCTTTTCCAAATAACCGTTTTTCTTTCAAGTGTGGCAGGTGAATAGCTTCCCCTTTTCTGTACATGCGGGCTGTCTTCCGCTACCCACTTTTGGTACCGGCGCAGGTGCCGCTTTTCTAAGCTCTTAAACAAGGAACCATCCACGATATCCAAATCTAAATGCATCACAGGCCCATTCTCAAGCATCTGTTTAATCATCATATGTAATTCTTTTTCATACTCCCGAATCGTACGTTTGGAACGATTCGCTTTTTTGTTTAAATTAGTTTCCCGGTATAAAAAGTAATGCAGCATATCCCGGTCGTTAAAATAGTAAAAATCCGGCTTCCCTTCCCTCTCTGCCCGGTCTTTCTGATCAATCAGCGCAAAAATGGCTTCTTCCGTGTTCTCGGGAATCAGTAGACTGTTTCCATTATGTATGATTAATTCGTCCATATATATCTCCTAATAATTTATAAACACATTTTTAATTAATATATATTTTTATTATAAAATAAATTAGATAATTTTTATATGATTAAAAATAAAACAATCAATAATTGATTTCTTATAAATTTCAAATAAACCATCTTATATCAAAAAATATAGCATTTGTTGATATTATTATAATAATTAATATATAAAAATTTTTTATTTTAAACGCTTATTTTAAGTTAAGTCTTTTTTGTATTTTATTTTATAATAAATTATAATAGGAGTATAAATACTATTAAAAATAGAATGTATTAATATACATATCTTCTTGTTACAATGATTTCTTATTTATTTTTAAAAACATGATCACTTTTTTCTCTGTGTGTAATTAAACTTGTTTATGTAACAGCAAGGCAAAGGGAGAAAAAAGAAGAGCGTATATCCAATGAAACAAAAGAAATGGCAATTTCACCTGAGAGGAAAAGCTATTTTTTATAAGATGTTACAAATGGTTCTGCTCAGCTTGAAACACTGCTGTAGAGAGTGGTATATATAATGGAAGAAACTCGGATTAAAATGAAGGAGAATGAATAAAAAAACATGAATATTTCGGATTGCTACACAACAAAAGAAGCGGCTGAACGCCTTGAGAAATCAGCGGTTACGATCAGCCACTATATACGAACTGGAAAACTGACGCCTGTAGAAGATTTTTGGGGCGGACACCGAGGGCATTTATTTGAAAAAAGCGCGGTTGATCAGCTAAAAGAGGAGCTTGATCAGGAACAGCCGAACGGAATGATGACAGGAGAAGCTGCTGCTTATTTAGGTGTAACGAGAGCCGTGCTGCAATCTTACCTCCAAGAGCAGCTTATTCCTTTTGAAAAAACGACCTGGCGCAGCCGGGAAGTTGTAACCATCAAAAAAGTCGACTTGGATTTGTTTCAAGAAACGCATAAAGAGCGTCTTGTAGAAGACCGCCTTAAGCAACGCTTGTTTTATGACCGTAAAAAGCAGATGGCTTTTTACCAGCGCTTTTCGTCCAGCACGATTCAGGAAGCACGCCTCACTTGGAACGCTCAGAAAGAATGGATGTTTTTCATCCAGGATACCGGTGCCCAGCTACCATTTGAAGAAGGCATTTATAAGCATGATTTAACCCCAGACTACACACTTTCTTTTGGCAAACGGACTGGAACGCCTGGCTACGCAAAGCTGTCGCTGCCTTTACAGCTTTCCTTTACCCGACAGTTTCTGGATCTCTTATACGAGCAGTTTGACTTATCCAATGTTTATATGGATATACGGCAGAAAGAAAATATTATCGTCCTTTACGTTAAGGATATGTTATTAAATGCAGTAGAAAATGCGGAAACACTTGGCCATTTTTTAGAAAGTAACACAGAAGAAGGCTTTGTAGCAGCCAATAACAGTCAAATTCGGATCGAATCGGCCGAAAAAAGTCTGTCTATTTACCTGCCGGCCGATATTAAAAAGAAAATCAAGCAGGCAGCAACAGAACAAGGAACAACCATGCAGGAGATCTCTAAAAGAATTATTATGGATTACTTTAAATAAAGAGGTAAAAGAAAAAGATCCCTAAAAAGCGGCTTTCTGTTGAAGAAGCCGTTTTTTATATATTTTCCTTTGCTGTTCCCTTTTAAAGTTTACATAATAAAATTATTGTTAATAATAAACCAGATGGTTTCATACAAAAAAACACCTTTACGCAAAATAACGTAAAGGTGTTTTGATCTCTCGTACTCTACAGGCTTTGTGACATTGAAAGAATTATTTATTTTGCTCCATAATTTCATACGGTAAGTTTATACCGCTCTTCTTCCTGGCTTGCTCTGCTCTTTTTCCTGCTTCGTTCTAGTAAACAAGCTGATAATATATCCGGCAAGTCCGCCTGCAATTGCAGGGAAGACCCAGCCCAGCCCGAATCCATAAAGTGGAAGATAATTTGTGAAAAAAGCATCGATAGCTGAAATATTCAAGCCAGCTCCTTTTAAACCATCCATGATACTCACTAAAAAGGTTAACAACATGCTGCCTTGATATACATGGGCATGTCCTTTAAATAAAGGATGGAGGAACGTCAAAGCGATCAAGACGATCGCTAATGGATAAAGAACTGTCAATACTGGTACAGAAATTGAAATTAATTGAGCCAGACCAATATTAGCGATCACTGCACTAAATACACATAATACTACGGCAATCGTTTTATATGGTATGTTCGGGAACAGTTTGTGGAAATAAGCAGAACAAGCTGTGATCAGCCCTACACTTGTTGTTAAACAAGCAACCGTAATCATTAAACCTAACAATACTCCGCCGTATGTTCCGAAGTAGTAATCCGAGACACTTGCCAAAACTGCTCCGCCATTATCTAGACGTCCGACACCCGTTACACTGGCAGCACCCATATAAGATAGAGCTGTATAGATCACTGCAAGAATAACAGCGGCGATTCCAACTGCTTTTAAACAAACGATCAAAATATCTTTTCTTGTTTTTGCACCTTTTTCTTTGATTGCATTAATAATGATGATACCAAATACAAAGGATGCAAGTGTATCCATTGTCAGGTATCCTTCCTGAAATCCATTGAAAAAGGCATTTGTTTGATACTTTTCTGCAGGCGCCTGCAGCTTACCAATTGGGTTAAAGCATGCGACTACTACTAAAATCCCGATAAATGTGATTTTGATTGGTGTAAGAAATTTTCCGACAATATCGACAATTTTCGCTGGGTTTAAAGAGAAAAAGCATGTGATGCTATAAAAGATCACTGTGAAAATCAGCAAAGGTACAAACGTTGAATTTTCTGACAAAAAGGGTTTTACGCCAATCTCAAAAGAAACACTTCCTGTCCGTGGAATCGCGAACAAAGGACCGATTGCCAAATAAAGAACGGTTGTAAAAATGAGACCGAAAATAGGATGAACGCGGCTCGCTAAGGATTGTAAATCCTCTTTTCCAGAAAAGCCAAATGCCATAACCCCTATTAAAGGAAGTCCTACTCCGGTTACTAAAAAGCCGGCGGTTGCTATCCAGACATTTGTCCCTGCTGACTGGCCAAGCATAGCCGGGAAAATCAAGTTTCCTGCTCCAAAAAATAAAGCAAACAGCATCAAGCCGATCACTACTATAAATGAAAATGGTATTTTGTTTGACACTTAAAAAGCCTCCTGTTGTTACTCTTGTTGTCACAAACCATCCCTTATCATACACCAATTGAATGAAAAGTGTAAGAGTTTCGTAAATATCCAGAAAATTAAATTAACACTATACTAAAATACTTTTTCCTACTTTTCTTAAAATTTTTACCACAGTTTATATTCTTTTACACATAACAAATACCCCTGCTCTTTTAAGCGATCAGGGGTATATTCAAGAAAAATAACATATTAATACAGTCATGTTGGATTTCCTTTTATATGCTTTGTTTTATGGGGTAGAAAGAAATTTTTCAAGCGAATCCAATGCTTTTTCCTCATCGCTTCCATCAGCAATAAGCTTCACTTCAGTCCCTGGAGTCAATGCCGCAGCCATGACACCCATAATACTTTTAGCGGCAATCACTTTTTCATTGCGGATCAGGGTAATGTTGCTGCTAAATGTATTCGCTTTTTCAACAAATCGAGCAGCAGGTTTTGATTGAAGTCCTTCTTTTAATCCAATTTTCACGTTTCTTTCTAGCATCATGCAGCCCAGCCTTTCACTTTATATTTTAAAATTTGAAAACGCTTTCTAGAGTATTTCCATTTTATCTTATTTTTATACCTGTTTGAAATAGGCAAGGTGCCTAAAGAATTTTCCACTTCTTTGTGCAAAGCGTGCAGTTCCAACCTGAATTAAAGCGTTTCCAGCTTTTTGTTCACTTACAAATATTGGTTTATTGGTTGTTGGAACAAGTAAGTAATACTATTGGTTTACTTGAATAAAAATATATTCATTTATTCCATACAATATGCCAATAAGAATGGCCGCTTTAGCAAATAACCTCTGGCACGGTTATATTTATTTCTCTAGCCACTGCTCCCCTATCCCTCCTTTTTATTTGTTTTATATTTTAGCATCAACTTCTGGAAAAGGGAAATTTTTACCTTTGATTTTGTGGATTTTTAATGATGGCCCAAGAAAACAAAGTAAAATCCACGCCCTGTACCAGCAAGATAAGATTTACTAACAAACATCATCCGGTTTTCATCTTTTATTCAGAAAAATACATATATACAAGTATTTATATATATGTGTATACAACTGAATATAATTTCAAAAAAATATTTTTCTTCTTTACTCCTGGCTAAAATGAAGTGAAAAGCAGCTCGTCTTTTTTAAAAAGGACGGGCTGCTCTGTTTATGACTGGTCTGGATAATGATAAATGTTTAGTTTATCACCTTTTAAGGTTGCTAATAAAACGTCTGCTGCTTTTGATTCATTGTGGGCTTTTAACTGGCTGTTGAGCCACTCTTCATCTTTACCGCTTTTCTTCAATTCCTCATGGTCGATTTCCCCTTCTTTGATTACGGCCCGTGATAAAGACAACGGCTTTACAGCCAGCTTCATATCAGCTGGAGTGACAGGTGCATGCTCGGGATGAAGGAAAAAGGAAATCGTTCCATTCGGTTCCCAGATTGCATGTGCGACTTTTTGGATATCTTCAATTTGGCTTTTTCGAAGCTCAGCCAATAAAATATCAATAGAAATTCTTGCTTTCCTTAAGTTTTGATACCTAATTTTTCCCTGTTCAATGAGCGGATAGGGAGAGGGATCAAGAAAACGCTGGAATCTTTTCCACTTTAAACTCAAATAAGTGCCTGCAATGTATAAAACCACCAACACGACCATAGTGATCATGGAGCCTTTTAATCCTAAATGTTGGTCCGATAAAGGATGGGCTAAAATATTCCCAATTAAAATGGCCATTACAAAATCAAGCAGCCTTAGCTGCGACATTGACCGTTGGCCCATTATTTTTGCAGCCAAAAGTAAAAACAAAAAAGCAACAAGCGCTCTTAAAATCCATTGAATGGTTGTAAGAGATTCCTGGGCATGAAAAAAATCCACAAGGTTCACTTCCCCTGTCTTAACTTTGTTAAATGAGTACCTGTAGCATTCCCTATTCATGTAAATTTATGATCGCAGATAATCAAAACAGTTCTTTGTCTGTTCCCCGACAAATCAGTTTTACCGCTTCTCTCAATCCCGATTCTATATTCGATCATAGGATCTGTAAGAGATATAATTAGAGCCTAGATAAATTTTTAGTTCATTAGTACACTTAGACAACGTATCCTTTTACATACAAAACTGGCGGCGGAGCATTTCAGTATAAGCCTTTGAAAGTCATACATATTCATTGAAGAAAATTCTTTTTGCATGCACACAGACTCTCATTTATAATTAGAGGTTCATTAGTGTTATAGAAGGCGCCCTTGCCTCTCTTCAGGCCTCTAAGAGGTGTTCCCCGGGGACGCCAAAACGAAAACGATTAATAAAGTGTGTGATTTGGTTGTTAGAATGATAAGGCTTAAAAATTACAATCACTTCCCTTATATATGTGACGAAAAGGTGTCTGCTGAATGTGAACACTTTTTGACTCCCTCCTTGTTTAGGATTAAACGTCAATAAAACGAGTAAACTATTAACAAAGGGAGGGATTGATCATGAACTTGGCATACAGCTATCTGCAGTTGCACAAAGAATACCTACTCCACATAAGCGAACAAAATCGCCCCGGTGAGATGAATCAATTTGAAGTACTTTGTTTGGATTTATATAACTGGCTGCAAAAAGAGCAAGGACTTACTGAGGCACAGGCAAAAGCAATCATAGAAGGTTCTCATATGCACGATGATGTTGCATAAGCCTACGGGCTTTTTTTTTGCTCACTTTCTTTATTTTGCTTTACTTTTAAGTGGAGAAGTGTTTGATTGAGTTATTACTTGTTTTTTTTAATTTGTTATTGAATTTTGCACATTGTTAATTATGTGTTAAAAGGTAAACGCATTTCACTTCTGACTTTTTCACTGTTCTAGGTGGATATCTGGATGATGATCGCTCATTTCATATTAGATTTCGTATCATTATTTTTGTTGTGCGATCCAATAATCTGCAGCTATATCCATAACCATTGTTCCCTTCTCTTTCCATAAAGTCTTCCGTTATAAATCTATTCGAACCGCTGTGTCCATTTTTCTTCCTAACTATATCCTTCTTTCTAAAAAACCATCATGCCCTGTTGCCTAATTAATATTTTCCAAGACAAGATTCGACAAACTATTCACTTTTCTCTTGGTACAATACTCTTCGGTAAACCAAAAGAAAAACATATAAAAAGTAAAGAAAGCTGGTCAAGCGAGAGGAGCTACTACCATTGAAAGTACTAAAATCTGCACATGACCCAGACCTATACTGTCTGTGGAACAATATTGGAAAAGAAGTAACTGAAGCTGTGGCTTATGATCGAATTATGAAAAGTATCGTAGATGAAGACGACTGGGATCCAGGTATCTTTAGGTGGATCAGCGATAATACTCTTAATTTTGAGGAATGGCAAGAGATTGTAGTTTCACCAATTACATATACTCATCATGGATGACCGGCTTCGGCCGGTCTTTTTTTGATTCCTGGAATGAACACAAGAAAACAATCTCGCCCTAAACCGAATAAATGATTATTTTTATTTGGTTCGAATAAAATCTTATGAAATTGTCCATAATATGGCTATGAGACCCCCCATTTTCTCATGCGATAATCCATAACACTGTACAGTCAGAGCCCTCTCTGGCTTTTTTTTGCATATTTTTCATTAAATGTGGGAAATAATCAGTATCAAGGCGTTAAATAGTTCCCCTACCATTAACGCTCTTGATGCTCCTTTTAGCCTTAGAGCTTGAAAAGCTCCAAGGCTTTTTTATAGTATTTTATCCGACGGGCTACCATAGTTCTGCTGTTGATCTGTAAATGTCATGTTTCTTTAGTCAAACACCCCTCACTTGGCTATCTTCTTACACCCATTTTTCTAAAGCAGCTTTATTATGATCTAGCCTTTAGCTTGAAAACATTTTTTAAATCATTTTTATAAAGAATCATCTATGATATCGTTACAGCTCAAAATGAAAATCCGTTTAATTATTCTCCCTTCAGATTAAATCTCTATTTATTGGTCTATCCTGTTGCTTTATGGCATATGTTAGTATGGTTAGCTTTTCATTTAGCTCCTGTAACGAATTGGTTTTTCAGTGAGTTCATTGGGCCCACTGTGTTTATTTGTGTCTTCGCGCGGATAAGTATTTCCTTTTAAAACCAAATATGGATAAGTGAGAAAGAGAACCTGAATTACATTTATTTACTTGCCCTGAAGGATATATTAGGGTTTACCTGTTTGGACATTTTTTAAATTTTTTTGTTTATAGTCATAAATTCTTCAAAAAAGGGGTATATGCATTTTGAATAAGCAAACACTTATCCGATTAAAAATGCAACGATCAATAATCATCTTAGACTTTCACCAGCCTCTTTCCTTGTGCTTTTGCAAAGGTTAGAACCAGAGAGGAGAATTAACATTGTCATTAAATAGCCTGCAGGATTTGCTAGAAACATTGTGTTCTTTTAACACCATCAATATTACCCATACTTTCGAAAAGGATGAGCAGCCGATTGCTTCAGTTTGCTGCTTAAAAGATACTTCTATCATCCAGTTAACACTTTATGAAACCCAGTCAATTAAGCAGTATAAAAGTATTGAAGAAGCAGCAACCGCGATTGATAAATTGCTCAATTAGATTTTATCCCCTAGTAAAAAATGATTTGATTTACAGCCGTTTTCGTCGGATCCCTTCATACTGAGCAGGCAGCCAAAGCATTATATGGGTTTACCTGCTTTTATAATCTGCTATAGCAAGGTGTTCCCTTCGTAAGGAAAAGAACACAACCGATGTTGATTCTTTAAACTTGATAAGTTTAAAGTTCAGAGGTATGATTCTTTCATTACCTTGAAATGGAGGGGATAAAAATGCACTGGCTTCGCTTAATCCCTGTAGCTTTTTTCTCTTTATCGGCTCTCTCGTTGTTTACCATTCAAGCCGAGGGAATTCTACATTCTATCCAGGAATTTATCGCTTTTTATAAGCAGGATTCCTGATTCATTTGATAAAATCCCTTTAAGGGATTTTTTTATGTATTCCTTTAGCACTACTCTCCCAAACAAGAAACACTCTCCTTCTTTTAAAGTAAGCTTTGCATCCTTTCCTCCATTTTTCCATTTGCTTGTTAATAAAAAGTTTATGTTGTTCTTATTATACTAAATCAATCATTCAAACTAAATTCGTGATATAATTCTCATAGTAAACGCTTACCCAAATTACCTATCACTAAAGTAAATATTAATTTTTTAAGGGGCTGCTGAACGGTGATCATGGATAATAAACACAAAAGTATAAAAGAACAAACTATTTTTAGCCACACAGGAAATCTTATTCAAACTCAAGATAGAGAAATTAAGATTATTGCCCGGTTAGAGGAACCACTCATTGTCATTTTAGGAAATGTATTGAGCGATGAAGAATGCGATGAGCTGATCAACTTGTCGAAAGACAATATGCAACGTTCAAAAATCGGATCTTCTCATGAAGTAAATGAAATGAGAACAAGCAGCGGAATGTTTTTTCAAGGAAACGAAAGCGATATCATTCAAAAAGTTGAAAAAAGACTGTCTTCGATTATGAATATTCCTATTGAACATGGAGACGGTCTTCACATTTTAAAATATACTCCTGGTCAAGAGTACAAAGCGCATTTTGATTTTTTTGCCCCAACAAGTCCAGCAGCGAAAAACAATAGAATCAGCACCCTCGTTTTGTACTTAAACGATGTAGAACAAGGTGGAGAAACCTTTTTCCCTAAACTTAATTTTTCTGTTTCTCCACAAAAAGGAATGGCAGTTTATTTTGAATACTTTTATAACGATAAAACCATTAACGAACTTACCTTGCATGGTGGAGCACCCGTTATCAGGGGAGAAAAATGGATTGCTACACAGTGGATGAGAAGGCAGAAGTTAAGATAAAGAGGAAAAACCAAACCTTGACTAATCAAGGTTTGGCTTTTTAAACGAATATTTATTCCACTCAAGCATCATTGCTGTCGAAGAAATCAAAAGAGTCTTCTGATCCACCAGAACCCTCTGATTCGCAATCTTCGTCTCCATACTCGAGCTCCTCTTCAAAAAGGTCCCCTATTTCATTCATTAGCAGAAGCGATTTAAGGATTAGGGTATAAAAAAGCCGCATCAGTCCTATTACTGATGCGGCTTAAATTATATACTTCTTGGAAAAACTGGGCTGTTTCTTCTCAAAGATAACCTTATAATAGATTTCTTTAAAAACAAAGGATTAATTGTAATGTAAACAATTTTAGTTTTCATCAAATCTCGACATATGCCATTAAATGTTCAATAGCTAACCTAGGTTTCTTTCCATTTGGAAAGAGTTTAACCTTGAATGAGTCTTCTTTCTCCACATTTAGTCACCATTTTTCAGATGATATGAAGTACAATAACAAGCTGGTACAGAAGAATTTATGCCAGCTTAATTTCGAGTAGTTCTATGAATATTATAAGGACATCTGAAACCTTGCTTTTGTTTGTTGTCTCCGTTATGCACTGGCCTTTCGAAGGAAGCTAAACCTATAGAGGCTGCACTACCTTCAAAGTATAATGCTCCATCAGAATCTTTAATTTAGGTGGAGAGGTTCCAGGATCATATTGTCAGTCTTTATTTTTTTCACCATTAATGGACTAATAGTGTAATAAGAGATCATTTCAAAGAGGTTGTGTCTCACTATGCATTAAACGTTGTTTTGATTTTTTTAACATATTTGAATTTTGCACATTGTTATTTCTGTTAAATCAGGTGTTTTATTTATCCTGTAATAAATTCAACTTTATACTTTTCTTCAAAAACACGGTTTTATCTTATTGCGTATAAAAAGAAACAGCTTGCCCTGGCAAGTCTTTATATCCTGTCGAATTCGTATTATCACCTTTTGTTTTCTTGAAAATAAAACTTTTTGTTATTATATGGTCATTTATACAGGCTTCCCTTAAACTCCTCCATACTATGTAAAAGTGGGAGGTGATAATCGTGAGCTGTGAAAACAATGGTGGATACGGGTACGGATCTGGCTTTGCACTAATTGTTGTTTTGTTTATTCTTTTAATCATTATCGGTGTCTCTTATGTTGGAGGCGAATATGGTGGTGGCGGATACTGCTAAGTATCCAACACTGGCCTGTAAAACATTTTTGAGTTAGTCGAGCTTTTCAGCTGTTCCCCCGCTTCCTTCTTTAGCTCCCTATTTGATATACAGTTGACTGTATTAAATAATACAGTCTTTTTTTGTTCAAATTTTTTTATAAATAGTGATAAGTCGGTTCATTCCTATGAGAGCCTTAACTCACTGCCTTTCCTTCAGTCAGATCCCTCACCAGGCTGCTTTTATGAAAATTCCCACCGCTTCTTTGCTTCATGCAGCCAGATGTCAGCTAAGGATAACCATTAATCATGTCTTGCTCGGCAAGCCCTTGTTTAAGGTCACGCTCATATTGCAGCTTATTGGATTTCGTCAGGCATAGGGCATTTCTTTTCATTCACTGTTTTTCGAAAAGCGAAAAGCATTATACTGGCCCGCTTTTTTCACTTAAACCAGCCTTTTTGATTCAAACTTTCCTTTACAATAAGCTTGTATCTCTTCTGGTGTTCATTGCTGTTTAGCGACTGCTCCGCGACATGGCCATTTTTGTTTACCTCTCCCCCAGTCTAATCAAGGTTTTCCTCCTCAAAACATGCTATTTTAGTTCTCAATTTCCGCATATAAAATCGTTTATTTTTCACTAAAATGGGTATTTTAATTTTGATAAAATCACAATATTTATTATGTGGAGGTTTTCCTAATATGTCTTCAAACGAATTGACTTTGTGGATATTTCTAACGATTTTAGAACTCATTCTTATTTTCCCAATCATTTTGTGGCTAATAAAATCTGAAAGGTTTTCAACACTTCAATATAAACAGTCAAAAAACATTAGCCCTAAACTTAAAGAGAAAGATACATACTTTAATTAAAGTGCTTCTGGCGCTTTTTTCATTTTTATAAAACCTCCTGAACTTGTCCAACATATTTGGCCTGTAAAAACGCTGATTTTCTCATTCGATAACCCATAAAGCTATGCAGCCAGACCCACGCGGGGTGTTTTTTTGCCGCCAGCCCATCCACTTTTGTTTTTTTCATTATTAAAGGATAATTAGTACGATCAAGCAATCCCCCCCTGTGGTACATGCTTGATTGCCTGGGAGCATTGCTTCTGGGTTTTATTGAATTCCCCACCGTTTCTTCTTCGCATCCAGCACTCCCTGTGTTAAATCCTCATACTTCGCTAAAATATGCTCATCGTTTAATCCTTTTGCAACAAACTTTTCGTACTGGACTTTACTCAAGTTCCCTTTTGAATTGACCGGGCGTTTCCCTCTTGAAGAAAACCTGTTACCTACCCGTTTATCAGCTTCTCTTACATATGCCGGGCGTTTCGCTTCAAATTTCCTGCAATATGCTTCCACTTCTTCTGGGGTCCATTGTTGTTTAATTACTGCTCTACGGTATGCCATTTCTGCTTTTCCCCCGTCAGTTCTTTGAACCATTCTTTGTCACCTGTTTTTAAAGCTAGGTCAATCAATGTTGATTTATCTTGGTGCTTGTCCCAAAAATCACCGATCGGTTCCAGCTGCTCTTCTGTGAAGATGCCTGGTGATGGTTTTTTTAAAAGATATTTATTGTCCTTAATCCAAATCACTTTTGTTAACTCAACTCGTTTACTGTGCCAGCTAAAATTAATGATGTTGCTTACATATCCAACGGCTGTCATACCACCAATTTTGACTGCTTTCCAATCTCCAATGTTTAACAAAGCTTTCACCTCCAGTTTCCTTACTTTCTTTATTTCTCTTTTTATCTGAATTTATTCATTCTAAGACACAAACATATGATAATATCTTCTTAAGCTGGTGCTGATTTATGTTCACAAACCCACATATAACGCTCGCAGTGAATTCTCGCTTCCAAATTTCGAACTACAAAACATACATATCCTTAACTGGTAACACCATCGTGATTTGTTGCCAGAAGTGTCTGGATTAAAGTGGACCAGCAAGCGTGACTCTTTGGAATACGAAACTTTACAGATCGGATAAGAAGAGGGGCATCCCTCTCCAACTAGCCCAATAGCGCTGTCTTGCCTGTCTTTCACTTCCCGCAGCACTCCTTCTCCCTAATTCGGCAGCTGATTTTCCTTCTTACACTTACTTGTATATTTGTATATATGTTAACTCTCCATTGTATACACCTTTACATGCAGCTTTTAGATGTCTTTTTAGGTAACAAGCTCCTTTCTAATAAATAATTTTTATTTAATTCGGTAATAGACTTCCATTTAATTTTAAATTTTGTATAATTGGCTTAATCTTAAGAAAAAGGATTTGGATAATGATACAAGCGTTTTGGACAATATACTTAGGGATTTTAGGTGTTTCTTCCATTGGATTTCTTGTTGGGGGCAAATATAAAACTATTCCTGCTAAATTAGACTTTGTAATTTCCATCATTACGTGGATTGGCTTATTTGGGTACGTCACTGATAATCAATTTCTTACTCCGCTTCTATGGAAAATTGTATTTGTAGTTGGCTTGCTTTGGGATGTCATTTTCAGCTTTAACAGTAAATATTACAGCGGTGATAGAACGCTTGATGAAATTTCCCAACCTTTTAGAAGCATTTTTATCGTAGTTATCCTTATTGTGACAATTGGTCCTTTGTATTATGGATTGTTCCATTATGCATTTAAATAAATTAAAGATCTTATTTAAGAGGAGACATCAACGACGTCTCCTTTTTTGTTTGGATTACTTAAATTATTTAATTGCCTGATACATCACGCATGATCTATTTATGTGTCCGCGGTCGCTCTATGAAAGCCTTTTTAGGACTTGCGCCTAAAGTGTTTAGACAATGTTTTTATATATTTTTCATAAAAAAAGCCCTAGTTTATTGGTCATGCCCCCGTCAAGTAGACAAGTATAAAAAAGACTATGCCACCAGTGCACTTCGATACTCGATCGGGGCGCGGTGGTTTAATTTTCTCTGGAAACGCTGATAGTTGTAGTAGTACATGTAGTCTTGGATCGCTTGATCCAATTCCTGTTCTGTCTTACACTGATGAAGATACAACTTTTCTGTTTTGAGATGCGAAAAAAAAGGATTCGATACAGGCATTATCCAGGCAGTTTCCTTTGCGAGAGTGGCTGCCCTTCATGCCATATTCTTTGATTCGCTTATTGTATTGCTTAGACTAGACGTATACTGGAAGCCTTGATCTGAATGGATAACGGCTCCATATACGTCTTTTTTGATGGCCAATTTAGATAAGGTATCCATGACTAGTGTTAGATCATTACGGCCGGAAAGATTCCAGGCGACAACTTCGTTGTTAAACAGGTCTTGGATGACCGAAAGGTAATAAAACCGATTCCCGGCGGATACATACGTAATATCTGTGACAAATACTTGGCTAGGACCTTTCGCCTCAAATTGCTGGTTTAAGCGATTCGGGAAGAGAACAGACCCCGATTGTCCGAAATACCGCCGTTTTTTACGAATCACTGATTGAATGCCTAAATTCTTCATTAATCGATAGACACGTTTATGGTTTAGATACACTCCTTCCTCCTGAAGGGCAATTTTTATTCTGGGACAGCCGTAATAAGGATGAGAAAGGTGGATGGCCATCATATGCTCTTTCAATACTTGTTCCTTTTCTTTGGCAGCTTCCCTTAAGGGCCATGTATGGTTCCATTTGTAATATCCCGAACGGGGTACCCCAGCGATTTCGATTAAACTCCTAGGAGAATGCTTCTTTC
>NZ_JAVJNG010000090.1:0-350 GCF_038806185.1 Domibacillus sp. 8LH
TGGCGCGCCCGAGAGGACTCGAACCTCTAACCGCTTGATTCGTAGTCAAGTACTCTATCCAATTGAGCTACGGGCGCTTATTTATTTGGTGCGGCCGAGAGGACTTGAACCTCCACGGGGTTGCCCCCACTAGGCCCTCAACCTAGCGCGTCTGCCATTCCGCCACGACCGCATAAAAGCGTTCCGTGCACCAAATTGTCGCTTGCCAACAAAATAATATTTTACACGAACTTGATTGCCTTGTCAACACTTTTTTTAAAAGGTTTCGAAGGAATGGTGAGCCATGAAGGACTCGAACCTTCGACCCTCTGATTAAAAGTCAGATGCTCTACCGACTGAGCTAATGGCTC
>NZ_JAVJNG010000091.1:0-350 GCF_038806185.1 Domibacillus sp. 8LH
GCTGATGATAGTGTGGAAATAAGGCAGGAAGATTATGACAGCCTTGTAGGAAATTCACCACCTCTTATTGAACATCTACTCGAGATCCGTGGCCTTGGGATTATTAATGTGATGACATTGTTTGGCGCCGGTTCAGTTAGAAGCCATAAGAAGATTTCGCTTATCATTAACCTGGAAATTTGGGATCAGAAGAAACAATATGACCGCCTAGGTCTTGATGAGGACAAAATGAGAATTATGGAAGTGGACATTCCGAAAGCCACTATTCCAGTTCGTCCTGGTAGAAACCTGGCCGTTATTATTGAAGTTGCAGCAATGAACTTTCGTTTAAAAAGAATGGGAGTTAATGC
>NZ_JAVJNG010000092.1:0-347 GCF_038806185.1 Domibacillus sp. 8LH
CCGCACTTCCACCTCGAACCTATCTACCTCGTCATCTTCAAGGGATCTTACTTACTTGCGTAATGGGAAATCTCATCTTGAGGGGGGCTTCATGCTTAGATGCTTTCAGCACTTATCCCGTCCACACATAGCTACCCAGCGATGCCTCTGGCGAGACAACTGGTACACCAGCGGTGTGTCCATCCCGGTCCTCTCGTACTAAGGACAGCTCCTCTCAAATTTCCTGCGCCCGCGACGGATAGGGACCGAACTGTCTCACGACGTTCTGAACCCAGCTCGCGTACCGCTTTAATGGGCGAACAGCCCAACCCTTGGGACCGACTACAGCCCCAGGATGCGATGAGCCG
>NZ_JAVJNG010000093.1:0-338 GCF_038806185.1 Domibacillus sp. 8LH
GCTTCAACATCAGCGGCGTTTAAATCAGGCATTTTTGTTTCTGCGATTTCTTTTACTTTATCGCGTTTAACAGTAGCGACTTTATTACGGTTCGGCTCACCTGAAGCAGTTTCAATACCTGCTGCTTTTTTCAACAACACTGCTGCTGGTGGAGTTTTCGTAATAAATGTAAATGAACGGTCTTCGAAAACCGTGATTTCAACAGGGATAATCATACCCGCTTGATCTTGAGTACGTGCGTTGAATTCTTTACAGAATCCCATGATATTAACACCCGCTTGACCTAGTGCAGGTCCTACTGGTGGTGCCGGATTCGCTTTCCCAGCTGGAATTTGTAG
>NZ_JAVJNG010000094.1:0-336 GCF_038806185.1 Domibacillus sp. 8LH
TCTTTGTCTTTCCCGTCTTTGTCTTTCTTGTCTTTGTCTTTCCCGTCTTTGTCTTTCTTGTCTTTGTCTTTCTTGTCTTTGTCTTTCTTGTCTTTGTCTTTCCCGTCTTTGTCTTTCTTGTCTTTGTCTTTCTCGTCTTTGTCTTTCTTGTCTTTGTCTTTCTTGTCTTTGTCTTTCTTGTCTTTCTTGTCTTTATCTTTCCCGTCTTTGTCTTTCTTGTCTTTATCTTTCCCGTCTTTGTCTTTCTTGTCTTTGTCTTTCTTGTCTTTGTCTTTCCCGTCTTTGTCTTTCTTGTCTTTGTCTTTCCCGTCTTTGTCTTTCTTGTCTTTGTCTTTC
>NZ_JAVJNG010000095.1:0-332 GCF_038806185.1 Domibacillus sp. 8LH
GGCGGGCACAGGTCGGGGTTCTGGGCGCAGACAGCTTTGTTGGCATCCTGCGCCATCAGGGGCAGCGGCTGGAAAGTGGAAAGCGCGACCGACAGCGCAGCCGTGGTCGTCATAAGACGGCTCTTCATCGGAAAATCCTTTCATCCTTGATCCGGGTTGTGGCGGCCGGACCTTTCATGCTGCTTGAGAACCGTCTGCCCCTGTTTTCGTTCCGTCCGGCGCAGCGACAGGCGGACAGATGCCAGTCCTGGACCGGCGCCCGGAGGGCCTTTGCCGGCGGAATGAAAAAAGCCGCCGCCCAATCGGGCGGCGGCAGGAGTAAGGCTTCTGAG
>NZ_JAVJNG010000096.1:0-331 GCF_038806185.1 Domibacillus sp. 8LH
CGAAACCCTCTCTCTATTGCATGGTGGTCTTTAGCATTTCTTGGGTTTCGCCACCTTTTACTATCTAAATATTTACGAGGCATGGCCTTATTTCTATGGGAAATGATTATTAATTTAAACGCTCATATAAATGAAGCAATAGTCTTTACATTTATTGGAGAGTTTGAAGTGGCGAAAGAAGTCTTGGATACACAATGGCTTATGTTGTATTTACCCACATATTTTTTTGCGACCTGGGATAGCTATAGAACGGCAATCGATATAAATAAACTGACTCTTCTAGCGCAAAGAGAGAACCATCGATTCAATTCTTTCGTTCTTGGTTCCCTTG
>NZ_JAVJNG010000097.1:0-329 GCF_038806185.1 Domibacillus sp. 8LH
TGGTTGTTGGGCTCATGTTAGACGAAAGTTCTTTGAGGCGACTCCTAAGAAGACAGACAAGACTTCTTTAGGAGCGAAAGGATTAGCCTATTGCGACCGCCTATTTGCCTTGGAGAGTGACTGGGCAGACTTGTCTACTGAGGAACGATTACATAAACGCCAGACAGAGTTAGCCCCTTTGATGGACGAATTCTTTGGCTGGTGTCGCAATCAGGCCGTTTTGCCAGGCTCCAAATTGGGCACTGCAATAGAGTATAGTCTCAAATACGAAACTACCTTCCGAACCGTTCTCTCGGATGGTGACTTAGTCCTGTCCAATAATATAGCTG
>NZ_JAVJNG010000098.1:0-325 GCF_038806185.1 Domibacillus sp. 8LH
GGCATTTGACCACCTTCAAAGCCCGGACGAGTACCGCCGCCTGAACGTGCTTTTTGACCTTTATGTCCACGGCCGGAAGTTTTTCCGTTACCAGATGACATACCACGACCTACACGGTTACGATTTGTGCGTGTTCCTTCTGATGGCTTCAATTCATGAAGTTTCATTCGAGCACCTCCTCTTTACGCAATTATATAATTAAAGTTCTTTAACCGCTACTAGATGAGATACTTTGTTAACCATACCGCGAACGGCATCAGTATCTTCACGTACTACGGATTGACGAATCTTTCTAAGTCCTAATGCTTGAACAGTTTTCTTTTGT
>NZ_JAVJNG010000099.1:0-319 GCF_038806185.1 Domibacillus sp. 8LH
AAGCGATTCGGGAAGAGAACAGACCCCGATTGTCCGAAATACCGCCGTTTTTTACGAATCACTGATTGAATGCCTAAGTTCTTCATTAATCGATAGACACGTTTATGGTTTAGATACATTCCTTCTTCCTGAAGGGCAACTTTCATTCTGGGACAGCCGTAATAAGGATGGGAAAGGTGGATGGCCATCATATGCTCTTTCAATACTTGTTCCTTTTCTTTGGCAGCTTCTCTTAAGGGGCGTGTATGGTTCCATTTGTAATATCCCGAACGGGGTACCCCAGCGATTTCGATTAAACTCCTAGGAGAATGCTTCTTTC
>NZ_JAVJNG010000009.1:0-137215 GCF_038806185.1 Domibacillus sp. 8LH
GGCGGAATTGGCAGACGCGCTGGACTCAAAATCCAGTTCCTTCACGGGAGTGCCGGTTCGACCCCGGCCGCCGGTATTAAACGGCGTAACCCTTCAACATTTGTTGAAGGGTTTTTTCGTGTTCAAAACCGCTGTGTTCTTCTTAACCAAATAAAAAATTCATTTGTGATTACATCGCTTCTAATGACACGTTTACGATTATTCATCTAGATAAATAGTATCAACTGTGATGTATATTGTTTAAAATCCCTTCAAATCGGTAATATCCTTATTAACTTAAAACTTAAACTGGAGGGGTATGTATGAAAACATCTACTATGGGTATCATTATCGGATCTTCAGCTTTGGCATCAGCAGGAGCTGTAAAAATGACAAAAGGGTATAGCAATAAGAAGCAAATGGCTGAAAACCGGAACCAAAAATTTAGTGCAGTAAAAGAAGTGAAAAAAGGAATTAAAAATGGGGTAAAAGCTGGTACCGGAAAAACAGCAGACCTTATTAAAACAGGGGTTGAAACTGAAGAAGAGATGATCAAGGGCGGTATTAATAAAACCATCCAGGGAGTAAAAACTGGAATTGAAGCACAGCAAAAAATGATGGAGAAAGAAAAAGAGATGCTTGACCGGATGAATTCCTCTCTTCAGAAAAAAGAAATGACGATGGGTGTAGTAGTTGGTTCTACCGCATTACTCACTACTGGAATTGTTTTAGCTTTAAATGCATTTCAGCAAAAACAAGAATCAGGAGATACGGACTCTGGTACAGTGGGTAAAATCGGCAATGGTTTAAAAGCAGGAACGACAAAAGTGGTAAAAGGCATTAAAAATGGTATTGCTTCTAAGAAAAACGAGCAAACCATGGTCGTTGAGAAAACAAAATTTATTGATGACAAGTCCACTGAACTTAAAAAAGACGAAGTGGAGAGTGTTGATTCAGAAAAAGCAAAAGAATATGAAGGGCTGACGGGACTAGATGCCCAATACCGCGATGAATGGCAGGCAAACGGGTTTCCGCAGACAAACGCCGAATTAAAAGCGCTTGAAGAAGCCGAGGGATCTGATTCTTCCGCTCCGCAAAAAGAAAAAAATAACCTTCGGTAAAACATAAAGCTCACCTTTATTGGTGAGCTTATTTCTTTACAGTAAAAAGCCTGCTTGTCATAATTTTTTTATACATATCGGTTTTCTGCTTTAAAATTATAAAGAAAAGGATGTTGAAAATGAAAGCAGCTTTTATCTCTGATGTTCATGGGAATGCAGTGGCCCTTCAAGCTGTGTTAAATGATCTTAAAACGAAGCAGGTAGACAAAATTTATGTACTGGGCGACCTTTGTTACCGCGGGCCGGAACCGAAGCGGTCACTGGAGCTGATTCAAGGGCTTCAAACAGAAGTGATTAAAGGGAATGCGGATGAATGGGTTGTGCGAGGTGTTCACAAAGGAGAAGTAGCAGAGGCAGCGCTGGAGCTGATGAATCAAGAGCGTGACTGGACTGTATCACAGTTAGAAGAAGCGGATATCGATTACCTAAACGCTCTTCCAACAGAGCTTCATCTTGATCTGGACGGTGTGGCGGTTCATGCTTTTCATGCAGCGCCGGACAGCTTATTTACCGTAGTTTCTTCTTCCGAGCCTGACGAGGTGTTAGAAACGAAATTAATGCTTTCTGAAAGTAATGACGTATATATCTACGCTCATATTCACAAGCCTTATATTCGATATATAAAAGGAAAGATCGTCATAAATATCGGCAGCGTCGGTCTCCCGTTTGACGGCGTTAAAAAAGCTTCATACGCTATTGTAGAAACAGACGGACACCGGATCAGCACTTCCATTGAACGGGTGGAATTTGATGCGGACAAAGTGATGAATCAATACAAAGAAGTGAATTATCCAAACCAAAATATGCTGTCTGTCATTCAGAATGCTTCTCTTTAAATAAACAGCCTCTTCGAAGAGAAGAGGCTGTTTCGCAGGGAGAAACCGTTTAAAAACATCTAAAGGGCGGATTGCCATCGCATTAGATGGTGATTGGTTATCGGTCACAAGGTGAATGGAAAACGGGGATTGGTTTGCTTTTCTATTCAAAAAGTGAGTTTCCCAATCCTGCGCCTTGAAAAAGAGTCTCACTTTTTCAAGGTTAAAAATATTTTTCGTCATTAAAGGCAATGGTAACTGTGTAATTTTTTGCATTAATTAAATTAGAAAGCTTATGAGCTTCCCGTTCAAGCTGAATCGCTTTTTGCCGATAGTCCTCAGGCTCGAACAGAGCTACTTTATAAACAGTGGTGCTCTCCGCATAACCGTATTGGATTTCCTCCTTTGGAGAAGCGCCCATTTCCTTGCAAAGCCGTGCTTCTGCACGAAGCTGCGTCGCCCATTCAATCGCTTCTACAAGGGGAACGGTTTCGTTTTTAAAGGAAACGGTGTTTTCGCTATTGGCTTTGTACATGAGCCGGTCCAGTGTGCGCGCGTCTTTTCGAACTTCTTGAAGTTCTGCTTCTACAGTGCTTACGGTCCGTACAGGAGTTGGAATAGAATCACCTTTTTCAATCGTTGTGTAAGCAACGCGGCGTAATTCTTCCTCCAATTCATGCACTTTTTTAGTTAAAATACTTTTTAACTTCACCGCTTCTGCTAAAGAAATAGTCTGCATTGCATTGCCTCCGTTCGCCTGATAAAAAACTAGTTATAAGCGTAGCATTTGAAGGTTTTTGGGGCAAATAAATAGCATTACATGGAAAAAATGCTTTACAGATTATTTTTATCGTGTTACAGTTTGTACACAGCTTCATAATTTACAACTGCTAGGGGTGTCCGTTCGCCGGACTGAGAGAAGAGCGCGCTTTAAGGCTCTTTAACCCTTCGAACCTGATCTGGCCAGTACCAGCGTAGGGAAGTAGGGACACGGTTTTTAAGCCGTTCATTAAACTATTTCACGGGTTCTTTTATTTTAAAAGAACCCGTTTTTATTTTTTACGTGTCTGTGTCCAGATCGGTTTCAGCAGTCCAGGGAGGAAAATAAGATGAATCGTTTGAAAAGTGAAAAAATCGATCTGCAGGCACAATTTCCAGCAAGTGAAAAAGTTTACGTCGAAGGAAGTAAAACGGACATCCGGGTTCCATTCCGGCAAATTAAATTAAGCGACACGAAAACAGATGCAGGAACCCATTCAAACGAACCGATCACCGTTTATGACACAAGCGGTCCTTATTCAGAACCGGGTTTTATTGCAGACGTACATAAAGGGCTGCCGCGCGTAAGAGAGCAGTGGGTAGCAGCCAGAGAAGACACAGAGCTTTATGAAGGAAGAGAAGTAAAGCCGGAAGACAACGGGGTCAAAGAAGCGGAATCGATGTTTCAAGCGGATTTTGTACATAAACCAAGACGGGCGCTTCCTGGCCAGAACGTAACTCAAATGCATTATGCGAAAAAAGGCATAATCACACCGGAAATGGAATATGTAGCGATTCGTGAGAACATGGACGCAGAAACGATTCGGGAGGAGGTTGCTTCCGGCCGTGCGATTATTCCGGCCAATATTAACCACCCTGAAAATGAGCCGATGATTATTGGCAGCCGTTTTCATGTAAAAGTCAATGCAAATATTGGTAACTCGGCAGTAAGTTCATCTATTGAAGAAGAAGTAGAAAAAATGACGTGGGCAACGCATTGGGGTGCGGACACGATTATGGATCTGTCTACAGGAAAAAATATTCATGCGACAAGGGAATTTATTATCCGCAATTCGCCGGTACCGGTTGGCACTGTGCCGATTTACCAGGCTCTTGAAAAAGTAAAAGGCATAGCAGAAGATTTAACGTGGGAAGTATATCGGGATACACTTATTGAGCAGGCCGAGCAGGGAGTCGATTATTTTACGATTCACGCCGGCGTACTGCTTCGCTATATTCCAATGACAATTAAGCGGACAACTGGTATTGTTTCACGCGGTGGTTCGATTATGGCGCAATGGTGCCTGGCTCATCACCAGGAAAATTTCTTATACACACACTTTGAAGAAATTTGTGAAATTTTAAAAGCGTACGATATCTCGGTTTCTTTGGGAGACGGCCTTCGTCCGGGATCGATTGCCGATGCAAATGACGAAGCTCAATTTGCGGAACTTGAAACGCTTGGCGAACTGACGAAAATTGCCTGGAAACATGATGTGCAGGTAATGATCGAAGGACCAGGACATGTACCACTTCATAAAATCAAAGAAAATATTGATAAAGAAATTGATATTTGCCAGGGCGCGCCGTTTTACACACTTGGTCCGCTGACAACGGATATTGCACCGGGATATGACCATATCACTTCTGCGATCGGTGCAGCGATGATTGCTATGCATGGCACGGCGATGCTTTGTTATGTGACACCGAAGGAGCATCTTGGCCTGCCGGATAAAAATGACGTTCGTGAAGGGGTCATTGCCTACAAAATTGCTGCTCATGCAGCGGATCTTGCCAAAGGCCATCCGGGAGCTCAGAAAAGAGATGATGCTTTATCAAAAGCGCGCTTTGAATTCAGATGGCATGATCAGTTTAATTTATCGCTTGACCCGGACCGGGCGCGCGAATACCATGATGAAACCCTGCCGGCAGAAGGAGCAAAAACGGCTCATTTCTGTTCAATGTGTGGACCAAAATTCTGCTCGATGCGTATTTCTCATGATTTGCGTAAGCAGGCAGCCGAAGAAGGCATGAAAGAAAAGTCGAAGGAATTTGTAGAAACAGGAAGCCATATTTACAGCTGACATGCTCGACTTTATCGCCTTTTTATGAAATAATAAGAAAAACGATAAACAGGCAGACGGGATTCCCGTTTGCCTATTTTCTATGGAACGGAGGAGAAGAAATGTACCGGCAGTTAAAGCAGGAACTGATTGACTACAGCAAAGAAATTGGCATCGATAAAATCGGATTCGCTGCGGCCGATCCGTTTCTTGAATTAAAGCAAAAACTGGTACAGCAGCAAGAACTGGGATATGCATCCGGTTTTGAGGAAAAAAATATTGAGAAGCGGACAAACCCGGCACTCTTGATGGATAGTCCGCGTTCGATTATTGCCATTGCGCTTGCTTATCCATCGAAGCTGGAAGGAGCTCCGAAAGGGAAAAAGGGAGAGCGGCGCGGCTTGTTTTGCCGAGCGTCCTGGGGAGAAGATTATCACCTCGTTCTGCGCAGAAAGCTGGAACAGCTGGAAGTATTTTTAAAAGAAAAAATGCCAGATGTCCAAACGAAATCAATGGTTGATACAGGTGAGCTGTCTGACCGTGCTGTGGCGGAGCGGGCCGGCATCGGCTGGAGTGCAAAAAACTGTGCGATTATTACACCGGAGTTTGGTTCATACGTGTATTTAGGTGAAATGCTGACCAATATTCCTTTTGAACCGGACACGCCGATGGAAAGCCAGTGCGGCACGTGTACGAAATGTATTGACGCCTGCCCAACAAGTGCACTCGTTCAAGGAGGACAGCTTAATTCTCAGCGGTGTATCGCTTATTTAACGCAGACAAAAGACTTTTTGCCGGAGGAATTCCGTAAACATCTCGGAAACCGGCTGTACGGCTGTGATACGTGCCAGACCATCTGCCCGGCCAATAAAGGGAAACACACATTAAACCATAAAGAAATGACACCGGCACTGGAAGAAGTAAAGCCGCTGTTAGAGCCGCTTTTATCGATGAGCAACAAGGAATTTAAGGAGCGGTTTGGCGCGATGTCTGGTTCATGGCGCGGCAAAAAGCCGATTCAGCGAAATGCAGTCATTGCATTGGCTCATTTCAGGGAGCCATCTTCGCTACCGGCCCTTGCTGCTCTGCTTCACAACGATCCACGTCCAGTTCTTCGTGGTACAGCAGCTTATGCTATTGGGCAGATTGGCGGCATAGAAGCAGAGTCCCAGCTGTTCAAAGCACTAGAGCGCGAAGAAAATGAGACAGTGGTGGATGAAATTAAAAAAGCACTCGGACAGATTGGTTCCGTGTTATAATGATGAGTTGAAAAGGAGTGAAGTTTTGTGGCAGTTCATGTAGTGCTATACCAGCCGGAAATCCCGGCCAATACCGGAAATATTGCGCGGACGTGTGCGGCGACCGGTACACCGCTTCATTTAATCCGCCCGCTTGGATTTTCAACTGACGATAAAATGCTTAAGCGTGCCGGGCTGGATTATTGGGAATTTGTTGATATTACGTATTATGATTCTCTTGAAGAGTTTTTTGAAAAAAATCCAGATGGAAATATGTATTATCTTTCAAAGTTCGGTAAGCAGGATCACGCTAAGTTTGACTACAGCGATACAGAACAGGATCATTATTTTATGTTTGGCAAAGAAACAACGGGTCTTCCAAAAGATTTGATCGCGGCCAATATGGACCGCTGTCTGCGCATTCCAATGAATGAGCATGTCCGCTCGCTTAACTTGTCCAACACGGCAGCCATTCTTATATACGAGGCACTTCGCCAGCAAGACTTCCCAGACCTGTATTAATACAGAAAAGCGCAAGTCGGCCATTCGGGACCGGCAGCTTATGACCGAGGAGCTGGCCGGCTGGAGCAAAAAAGTGCAAGACGCTCTAAGTTGAATGATGGTTATAATCACATATCTTTTTAAAAAAAAGCTGTACCGAAAAAATCGGTACAGCTTTTTTTATTTCGCGCCCGGTTTGTCGTTGTAGCCCGCTGTGAAAATCGCTGATAAAAAAGCAATACATACGAAAAGAACACCTAATAATCTCATGGAAAGAAACCCCTTTCTGTAGCGTAAACGCATTCATTTTTCCCTATTATACCGGATGCAATATTGAATGTGAACGTTTCTTTTTCTCATAAATGGTTTCGCCGGCGCATAAAATCCGATAAATACGCCCATTAGAGTGCGGAGCGGAGGGAGCTAATTATGACGATACTCGATAAAATTCAATCAAGCCGTGCCGAAGAAGAAAAGCTACGCTGGGAAGGAACATTCCGGGAGTATTTGGAGCTTCTTAGAGAAAAGCCGCATATTGCAATGCCTGCGCATGCGCGTATATACAATATGATTCGCTCATTCGGTATGACAGATGGAAATTATGACTTTTTCAGCCGCGAGCTTTTTGGTCTTGAAGAACCGATCCAGCGTCTTGTAGAAGAGTATTTTCATCCGGCGGCGAAAAAGCTGGATGTACGCAAACGGATTTTGCTGCTGATGGGGCCAGTTGGCGGAGGGAAGTCCACAATTGTATCAATGCTTAAGCGGGGACTGGAGCAATACACCCGCACAGATGCCGGCGCCGTATATGCCATTAAAGGCTGCCAGATGGCAGAAGATCCGCTTCATCTAATTCCACGGGATCTTCGGGATGACTTTTATGAAGAGTATGGTATCCGCATTGAAGGATCATTGTCACCGCTAAATGCCTACCGGCTTGAGCATGAATTTGGAGGCCGCATTGAAGAAGTGCCGGTTGAGCGTATTTTCTTCTCAGAAGACCGACGCCGCGGCATTGGAACGTTCAGTCCATCCGATCCGAAATCACAGGACATTGCGGATTTAACCGGCAGCATCGATTTTTCAACGATCGCCGAGTTTGGATCGGAGTCTGATCCGCGTGCCTACCGGTTTGACGGAGAATTAAACATTGCAAACCGGGGATTAATGGAATTCCAGGAAATGCTGAAGTGTGATGAGAAGTTTCTGTGGCACCTGCTCTCACTAACCCAAGAAGGTAATTTCAAAGCCGGCCGGTTTGCCTTAATCTCGGCAGATGAAATGATTATTGCCCATACCAATGAAACAGAGTACCGTTCCTTTATTGCAGATAAAAAGAATGAAGCTCTTCATTCCCGTATGATTGTTATGCCGGTGCCATACAACCTCAAGGTGACCGAAGAAGAAAAAATTTATGAAAAAATGATACACGAAAGTGAAGCGGCTTCCATTCATTTTGCACCGCATACGTTCCGTACTGCAGCCATGTTTACCATCTTAACGCGCTTAAAAGAATCGAGCCGGGCAAACGTTGATCTTGTGATGAAGATGAAGCTTTATGACGGAGCAGTGGTAGAAGGATTAACGCCGCTTGATGCTATTGAACTCCGAAAAGAACATTCAGATGAAGGAATGGATGGAATCGATCCGCGGTATGTGATGAACCGCATTTCTGCAGCCATTATTAAAAAAGGAACCAATTCGATCAATGCACTGGATGTGCTGCGCTCATTAAAAGACGGCCTGGATTCACATCCGTCCATTACAAAGGAAATGCGCACGAAATACTTGCAGTTTATTTCCGAAGCGAGAAAGCAGTACGATGAAACGGCGAAAAAAGAAGTTCAAAAAGCCTTTGTTTACTCATATGAAGAATCGGCCCGGGCATTAATGGACAACTATTTGGATAATGTGGAAGCATACTGCAACAAGGTGAAATTAAGCGATCCGCTCACAGGTGAGGAAGTCAGTCCGGACGAGCGTTTAATGCGGTCGATCGAAGAACAGATTGGCGTGTCAGAAAACGCTAAAAAAGCATTCCGCGAAGAAATGCTGATTCGAATTTCCGCTTATGCACGCAAAGGGAAAAAATTTGATTACCGGGAGCATGATCGGCTTCGAGAAGCGATTCAGAAAAAGCTGTTTTCCGATTTAAAAGACATTGTTAAAATTACCACTTCGTCTGTTACGCCGGATGAACAGCAGCTGAAAAAGATGAATGAAGTCACAGCACGCTTAATTGACGAATGCGGCTACAATTCTGTTTCAGCCAATGAATTGCTTCGCTACGTTGGAGGACTTTTAAACCGATAACCAAAAGAAAAACCCGGTTGCAGGCAGCCGGGTTATTGTTTTCCATCGGTTGATTCGTCAAATTGAATCGGGTCAGGCTGTCGCTCATGCTGCTTCAGCTCTTCATTTGTCCGCTGGCGCTCCATTTGACGGCCAAGGATTTCCATGTCTTCAAAGCTTGTGACCATTGAATTCATAGGCTGTTCTTCACGCTTCTTTAAATTCATCATGAGTCACCTCGTTATTCTTTTATACTAGTTTACCCTTTTTGATTGGAATAAAACCCGGGGAGGAAATGAAATGGACACATCCTATCATTTATCAGAAGAAGACTGGTCACTCCACCGAAAAGGCTATGATGACCAGGAACGCCATCGGCAAAAAGTAAAAGAAGCGATCAAAAAAAATTTAGCTGATATGGTGACTGAAGAGCAAATTATTATGTCGGACGGCAAGCGGACAGTGAAATTGCCGATCCGTTCGCTTCAGGAGTATAAAATCCGTTATTCCGATGAAAAATCCAAGCATACCGGACAGGGAAAAGGAGAAGTTGGAGACGCCATCGCCCGGGCAGGCGGTGATGAAAAAAGTGCGGCCGGCCAGGGCAAAAAAGCAGGAAACCAGCGCGGGGAGGATTTTTATGAAGCAGAAGTCAGCATGGCTGAAATTGAAGATGCTCTGTTTTCTGAGCTGGCCTTGCCAAATCTCGCTGAAAAAGAAAAAGCGGAATCGGTTATTACGGACTGGACCATTAATGACATCCGTAAAACGGGTGTAACCGCACGAATTGATAAAAAGAAAACATTAATGGCAGCTTTTAAGCGAAACGCACTGGCGGGAGAGATGTCTTTTTTCCCTGTCCGCCCAGAAGACCGTCGTTTTCGTTCTTTTACCGAAGAGAAAAAGCCTCAGTCTAAAGCCGTGATTTTCGCGATGATGGATACGAGCGGAAGCATGGGGCCGTTTGAGAAATATATCGCCCGCAGCTTTTTTTTCTGGATGACCCGTTTTTTAAGAAAAAAATATACAACGGTTGATATTGTATTTATTGCCCATCATACAGAAGCGCTCCAGATGGAAGAAAATGATTTCTTCACTAAAGGAGAAAGCGGCGGAACCATTTGTTCATCTGCGTACCGGCTGGTGCTGGAGCTGATGGAAAAAAAATATTCGCCGGAACGGTATAACATTTATCCATTTCATTTTTCTGATGGCGATAATCTTGCTTCAGACAATCCCCAGTGTGTTGCATTGCTCGAAAAAATACTGCCGCACTGCCGCATGTTCGGCTATGGGGAAGTAAATCAGTACAACCGGACCACACCACTAATGTCTGCTTTTCGAAAAGTCCAAAACCCGCTGTTTAAATCCTACGTCATTCGTAAAAGAGAAGACGTTTATCCGGCACTTTCCTACTTTTTTCAGCCGGATAAATAAAAAGGTTTTGTTTTTTTCTTCAGCGGGCAAACTCAGTAGGAGGAAACCACGCATGAGGGGGAGAGCAAGAGATGACAAATTTAGCGGTGATTTATTACAGCATGACCGGTACAAATTTTCAATTGGCGAACTGGGCGAAAGAAGCGGGAGAAGAAGCAGGAGCGAATGTAAAAGTTCTTAAAATTCCAGAAACGGCACCCGCGTCGGCCATTGAAAAAAATGATGCCTGGAAGGCACATGTAGAAGAAGCAAAGGATACTCTGGAGGTGACGCTGGATGATTTAGAATGGGCAGATGCCATTGTATTCAGCGTTCCAACAAGATACGGCAATGTACCCGGTCAATTCAAGCAATTTATCGATTCAACCGGCGGCCTGTGGGCAACCGGAAAACTGGCTAACAAAGTTGTCAGCGCTATGACCTCAGCTCAAAACGCTCATGGCGGACAGGAGCAGACGATTCTTCAACTGTATACAACCATGTATCATTGGGGAGCCATTATTGCAGCGCCCGGCTACACAGATCCTGTCTTGTTTGAAGCAGGAGGAAATCCATATGGTACAAGTGTATCAGTAGGAAGAGACGGCATGAAAGAAAACGTAGAAGCCGCGGTCAAGCACCAGGCGAAGCGTACCGTCTCCATTGCCAGCGCTTTATCCTCTTTATAAAAAAATCCGCCCCATATGGGCGGATTTTTTTAGTGCGGTAAAAATAACAGCTGGTAGAAAAACAGCACCGCAAAAATATAGACAAGCGGATGCACCTCTTTATAGCGTCCCCGTGCGATTTTCACAAGCGGGTACGATACAAAGCCAAGGGCAATTCCTGTTGCAATACTTGATGTAAGCGGCATGGTTAAAATAATCAGAAACGCAGGGAACGCTTCATCAAGCTCATTCCAATTTACTTTCGCAGCATTTTGCATCATTAAGCAGCCAACAATAATCAGCGAGGGAGCTGTAATCGCCGAAATACCGGATACAGCTGAAACGAGCGGACCAAAGAAAGCAGCCAGAATAAACAATCCAGCAACGGTTACCGATGTAAGTCCGGTTCTTCCTCCGGCTGCAACGCCTGTTGATGATTCAATATAAGCACTGGTCGGGCTCGTACCAGCCATCGCACCGATGGATGTAGCAACAGAGTCCGCTAAAAGCGCTTGGCGCGCGCGAGGCATTTTGTTTCCTTTCATCAAACCAGCCTGCTGGGCAACACCGACCATTGTGCCGGTTGTGTCAAAAATCGTGACGAGCAGGAAAGAAAAAACAACTGCATATAAGCTGTGGCTGACAACGTCACCAAAGGCTGTAATAGGATTTAAAGCTACCAGCCCATCCGGCATGGACGGCATGCCGACAAAGCCCTCCTTAAACGAAAGCTGGCCGGTAAAAAAAGCAGCAAGCCCCGTAATGATCATACCGATGAATAGGGCGCCGTTCACACCGCGAACCATTAACACAATGGTAACCGCAAGGCCAAACAAAGCCAAAAGCGCGGACGGGCTCTGCAAATCGCCCAGCTTCACAAGATTGCTCGGATCCGGACCGATGATACCAGTCAGGCGAAGCCCAATAAAAGCAATAAACAAGCCAATACCGGCAGAAATACCGTGCTTTAAATTTTCGGGTATAGCTTCGATCAACTTTTCACGAAGCGGTGTTAAAGACAAAACGACAAAAAGAAGACCTGAAATAAAAACAGCCGCAAATGCTGTTTCATACGTAATGCCGCCATGCGACCCGACAACTGAGTAAGCGAAATACGCATTCATTCCCATACCAGGTGCAATCGCAATTGGGTAGTTGGCGAACAAGCCCATCCAAAGTGTTCCGACAACCGCTGCAATGATTGTCGCCGTAAACACTTGCTCAAATGGGACACCGGCATCTGACAGAATAATCGGGTTAACTACCACGATATACACCATTGTCAGGAAGGTTGTTAAGCCGGCAAGCAGTTCCGTTTTAACGGTCGTGCCATGTTCATTCAATTTAAACATTTCTTCATTCCTCCACAAACAAGCATTAAAATCCCTTGTTAATACTAGACGTTTTCTGCAGGAGGTGCAAGAGGCAATTCAAAAAGCCGCTCTCTACGAGAAGCGGCTTTTTGAATTATTCTGCGTAGGTAATCAGCTGGTTGATCGGAAGGCGGTCAGTAGGGCGGCCTTCCTGAAGGGCTTTACCGACTGTAATCAGCATCGTTGGCAGGTAACGTGCAGGCACGTTAAACGATTCTGCCAGCCCGGAAGCATTGAAGCCTCCAATTGGGCATGTGTCATATCCTTTTGCCCGTGCAGCCAGCATAAACTGCATCGCAGCCAGCGATGAATTTAAAATGGCCCCGTCGCGCGGGTACTCAGCGCGGTTGTAAGCTCCGTTAATTTGGCCGGCTAAAATTTCTTTTAGCTCAGGTGTCATTTCGCCGCTTTCAACCTGTGGATCAAAAACCGGATCCACATTTAAATTGCCTTGCAAATCACCCATAATACAAATAACAGCAGAGGCATCCACAATTTGCTGCTGATTGTAGGCGATTGGCAATAACTTTTTCTGCACGTCTTTTCCGTGAAAAACAAGGAAGTGCCATTGCTGTAAATTCCACGCAGATGGTGCCCGTCCTGCTACTTGAAGCAATTCTGTTAACTCTTCCTCTGATATACGTGCATTCGGATCGTATACCTTTACCGAACGGCGGCCAAGGGCTACTTCAAAAAAATCTGACATAAACAAAAATCCCCCTATATCGTCATTTTTCGCAATAAAAGCGAAAAAATGGTTCGTCTATTACTTTTCGTAAGTGATATTCGCTTTTCACTTTAATCAATATATGTTCATTCGTCAAGAAATCGGATTTTTTTAAAAAAGCTGAACCAGAAATTGGTTCAGCTTAGAGAAAGATATTCAGTATATAGTAGCTGATGGCTGCGATAGTAGCAGTTATCGGCAGTGTGATGACCCAGGTGATCAGCATGCGCTGAGCAGTATCCCATTTAACTCCTTTAACACGGTGGGCAGTACCAACACCAAGAATAGAAGAAGAGATCACATGGGTTGTGCTGACCGGCAAATGAATAAGCGTGGCGCCAAAAATAATCATTGTAGATGAAAGATCGGCCGCTACACCGTTGACTGGGCGGATTTTCATAATCTTGCCGCCAACAGTTTTAATGATTTTCCATCCGCCGACTGACGTACCAAGCCCCATTGCCAGCGCACAGGAAACCTGTACCCACAGCTGGATATCTGTTGACTGCTGGTAGTTACCGGCAATTAATGCCATTGTAATAATCCCCATCGCTTTTTGTGCATCATTCGTACCATGGGTATAAGCCTGTAGAGCAGCAGTCGCAATTTGGAACCGACGGAAATTCCGGTTTGTTTTCGCCAAATTGTTGTTTTTAAATACGACTTTAAAAATACTATACACGATAAAGCCGATCGCGAAAGCAAGCAGCGGCGAGATAATAAGCGCTTGAAGAATTTTGAAAAAGCCGCCGTAATTTAATGCCTGGAATCCGGCAGCTGCAATCGCCGCTCCCGCAATAGAGCCGATAAGGGCATGAGATGAACTGCTCGGAATACCGTAGTACCATGTAAGCAGGTTCCAAAAAATAGCGGCGATTAAAGCCGCTAAGATGACAACCAGCCCGTTTTCAAGCATAAACGGATCCACAATATCTTTTGTGATCGTTTTTGCTACCCCAGTGAACGTCATGGCGCCTAAAAAATTCATAAAGGCGGCCAGTATAATAGCGCGCCGCGGCGTAAGGGCTTTTGTTGATACAGCTGTTGCAATCGAGTTAGCCGTATCGTGGAACCCGTTAATAAAATCAAACGCAAGCGCGAAAATAACAATCAAAATAGTAATAAGAAATAATGTATCCAACGGTCAAGACCCCTTATGCATTTTTCATAATAATGGTTTCAAGTGTATTGGCGACGTCTTGGCAATAGTCCGCAATTTCTTCAAGATTTTCGTAAATCTCTTTCATCTTGATCAAGCGGATTGGATCTTTCTCAATTGTGAAAATATGTTTGATCGATTGACGAAGAATTCCGTCGCAAACAGTTTCATATTCCTTAATTTTAATAGCATGTGTGCGGATCACTTGCAGCTTTTTAACAGTAAGCAGCTCAACAGCCGAAACAATTTCCTCTGCACAAGAACGGATCGCATCAACAAATTTCAGCATGTATTCGTCCGCGTTAATGACAGAGTACATTTCAAACATAGCTGCTGTAGCTTCAAGTCCGTCCAGCACGTCATCCATGCTCATTGCCAGCGCCAGAATGTCTTCACGTTCAATTGGTGTGATGAAAGTATGGTTCAATTCTTTAATCACTTCATGCATAAGGTCATCGCCTTTTGTTTCGAAGCGCTTCATCTCATCTGAAAAGATTTTTAAATCTCCAGCATTTTTCAGCTTATATTCAGCGAAATAGTCTGCACCTTCTTTTAAATTTAACGCGATGGATTCAAGCAGCATTGAAAATTTATCTTTTTTCGGTTTAAACACGTTCACAACCTCCTGAAATAGTTAAAAATAATCTCAACTTTCCCATTTTACTCGAAAAATGTCGTTAAAAAAAGCTTTTTTATTGAATCCGGCACAGGGGCCAATACGGTTACGCAATCATTTACAAATGGGTGAGGAATTGTTAATTTTGCTGCATGCAGCAGTGGATGGGGAGAAATCCCGCTTCCGCCGTACAATGCATCTCCAGAAATCGGGTGGCCGATCGAGGACAGATGGACACGAATTTGGTGAGTGCGGCCTGTTTCGAGCCGGCACTTTAGCAAGGAGCGGCCATCCTGCACGGCCACCCGTTCAAAATGAGTAACCGCTGCCTGGCCGTTCGGAGAAATCCGCCGTCTTGTCGGATGATGTCGGTCTTTTCCAATTGCTTTTTTTATCGTGCCGCTTTTTTTTGCCACAGGCCCGTCCACTACTGCATAGTATGTCCGGAAAATTTCTTTTTGCTCAAGCAGGCGGGAGAGCACGGCATAAGCCGCTTCATGTTTTGAAAACAAAACAGCTCCGCTTGTTCCTTCATCGAGGCGGTGGACATGCCGCACAGGAAGAGAGTCATCTTTCACTGACATGTGATAGCTTACACCGTTGAGCAGCGTATGGCGTTCATCGGGGTCATTCGGATGGGTCTTTATTCCGGCCGGTTTATCCGCAACCACCAAATGATCATCTTCGTATAAAATGGAAGGCGAGGGAGGCACAGGTTCAGCGCCGAATGAACCGGGTTTGAAAAAAGGAAAGGCCAAAGAGCTGCCCTGCTCAAGCGGCTGCCGCCAATTTGCAGGCTGTCCATTCAAAAGAATAGAACGGTCCATTCGCCATAAATGAATCATTTTTTTCGGAAGCTGCCATTTTTCTGAAAGAATCGCTTCAATGGTTGAACCATCCAGCTCTGCATTTATATACATTACCCAGTGCTGATTTTGTCGAATTGTATGCATGAAGTTCATCCTTTTCTAATAAATAGTTATTTTCTCTCTGAGAATTGTATGGTATTCTGATAGGAGACTGCAACTAAAGGTGGCTGCAAACCATGTCCATACTTATGTCTTCAACCATTGAACAAGAAGAGAAAATTAAAACATTGTGCTCTTATTTGTCGAAACAGGTATTTCCGCGTTACATTCAGTCTGATCTTATTGAAAAGTTCGAAGCAGAAAAACTTTTTTCACTGGATGATAAACAACTTGAACAAGTAGAATCGCTGCACGATGCTTCATGTGTAATCACAGCACTCAATACGATTATTTCCATCCTAGAAACCTCATCTCTTTCTACTCAATATGAAGCATTATTTACGGAAAGTATTCATACATTACAAAGTTATCAGATTTCTTTTCCATTTCCGCTGTCCTTTTTTATTGAACAGAAGCGGACGACGGCTTTTTCGAAATAAAAAACGGCTTTCCCCTTTAGGGAAGGCCGCTTTTTTTATTGTTTATTTTCTTTTGTCTGGTTTAAAAACGCAGTCCATTCCGCTTCCGGCTGGCTGCCGACAAGGCGGTCTTTTTCTACCCCGTTTTCAAAATAAACAAGTGTCGGTGTATATTCAATCCCATAGTCTGTCCAGCCTTGTTCAAATTCAAGCAGATTATACTGAAGTACTTCTACATTTTCATCATCCGCAATGGGCATTAAAACAGGCGTGGTTTCCTGGCAGTGTGGGCAGGTCGGGCTGTAAAAATAAACAACCGCATCTTCGCCGTCCTCTAATTTTTTCTCAAGGTCATCAGGCAGGATAATATTTTGGTAGTTCGGGTCATCCAGCTGCTTGACCGTTTCAGTTTGAAGGTCATCCTTGCCATATGGATTTCCTTTCGATGCTTCTTCTTTTTGATATTGCGTTACAAAGGCAATCGCGCCAAAAACAGCAACGAGAACCACCGCAAAAATAATCACTTTCTTCAATGATTTACGCCCCTTTTCTTTTTAGAATCATCAAGCTCGCCACGAAAATAATCGTAAATGCAGTCAACGCGAGAAACGGGATGGTAACGAACCCGAACCAGTTGATATACATCCCTGTGCACGGCACCCGGCCGCAGGCAGGAGCAGCATCCGATAAAAAATCGATTTTTTGAATGCCATAATGGTAAAGGGAAATAAGGCCGCCAATACCAGACATCGCGAGCGAATAAACAGCGGCTTTCGTGTCCCTTCTGGCGATCGCAATCCCAAGAATCAATACGAGAGGGTACATCAAAATACGCTGATACCAGCAAAGCTCACAAGGTTCATAGCCGGCAATTTCTGAGAAATAAAGACTGCCTAGCATGGCTGTAAATGAAGCAGCCCATGCGGTGAAAAGCAGGTTTTCTTTTTTTTGCATGAGATCCCCGCCTATCATCAAAATAATTGCTGAACATTAGCATTATAGTCTGAATAAAGAAGAAAAGTAAAACATTCTGAGCGTCTCCTATATCCTGGTTGTTTTTGGTTGGAAATGAATGAGGTTTACCGTTAATAATTCTGTGAAATAAGAACAACAGATGGTATGATATAGGAAATCATAGTTTTGGAGGGAATGCCTGTGGCCTGGAAAGAAGAATATACAAGATGGAAAAACTATTCGGAACTTGATGCAGAAATGAGTGAACTGCTTCTTTCAATCGAAGAAGATGAAAAAAGTTTAGAAGATGCTTTTTACAAAAATCTTGAATTTGGTACGGGCGGCATGCGCGGCGAAATTGGCGCCGGCACGAACCGGATGAATGTATATACGATTCGAAAAGCGTCTGCAGGTTTGGCAGCTTACATAACGGAACAAGGAGAAGAAGCGAAAAAACGCGGTGTAGCGATTGCCTATGACTCTCGCCATAAATCACCGGAGTTTGCGCTTGAAAGTGCGAAAACACTCGCTTCAGCAGGTATTCAAACATATCTTTTTGACGAGCTTCGCCCAACACCGGAATTGTCTTTTGCCGTACGTGAGCTGAATGCTTTTGCTGGTATCGTGATTACAGCAAGCCATAACCCGCCTGAGTACAACGGATATAAAGTGTACGGGCCGGATGGTGCCCAGCTTGCTCCAGAAGCAGCTGATCGTGTCATCGATAAAGTGAACGCAGCAGGTGATGAACTCCAGATCGAGGTAAAAGATGAGGAACTGTTAAAAGAACAGGGACTAATTCAAATGATCGGGAAAGAAATCGATCAGGCATATGTAGACAATCTTGTGACTATTTCAGAGTGGCCGGAAGCAGCACAAGAATCCGACGTCAGTATTGTGTTTTCTCCTCTTCACGGTACTGGTAATAAGCCTGTACGCCAGGCACTTGAGGCGCTTGGCTATCAAAATGTGACTATTGTAGCTGAACAGGAGCAGCCGGATGCCAATTTTTCAACCGTAAAATCTCCAAATCCTGAGGAAAAAGCAGCATTTGAACTGGCTATCCGTGATGGACAAAAAGTGGATGCGGACATTTTGATTGCGACAGATCCGGATGCAGACCGTCTTGGTGTCGCTGTAAAAGACGGCAACGGCGGATATGTTTTGCTGACAGGAAATGAAACTGGCGCTGTGCTGGTGGATTATATTTTGGCCCGCAAAAAAGAAAAAGGCACACTGCCTGAAAACGGCCGCATTTTCAAAACCATTGTAACGTCTGAGCTGGGACGTGCAGCAGCAGCTCAATATGGTGTTTCATGCGAAGACGTGTTAACCGGCTTTAAATTTATCGGCGAAAAAATTGAGCAGTATAACGATTCAGGCGAATTTACATTCTTGTTTGGTTATGAAGAAAGCTATGGATACTTAATTGGCGATTTTGCCCGTGATAAAGATGCAGTGCAGGCAGCGCTTCTGGCTGTTGAAGCATGTGCGTACTTCAAAAAGCAGGGGAAAACGCTGCATGGAGCATTGATGGATTTATATGAGCGTGTTGGCTACTTCAAGGAAGGCCTTCAGTCTTTGACGTTAAAAGGAAAAGACGGGGCAGAGCAAATTGCGGGGCTGCTGTCTTCTTTCCGCGCGCAGGCGCCTGAATCAATTGCAGGCATCCGGGTCGAAGCCGTAGAAGATTACCAGACAGGGGAACGTACGGCGATTGCTACGAATGAAAAACAGCCGATCGAGCTGCCTTCTTCAAATGTATTAAAATATTTTCTTGAAGATGGAACGTGGGTGTGCGCTCGTCCATCGGGAACAGAACCAAAAGTGAAATTTTACTTTGGGGTAAAAGCCGATTCGTTCAAAGAAGTAACGGAAAAGCTTGCACTCGTTCAAGAAGATTTCATGGCGCGTGTAAATGAAATGCTGAAATAATGATCAAGAGCTGGCGGCTTCTTTAAGCTGCAGCATATAAAAAGAGGCGGATGAAATCCGCCTCTTTTTTCATGTTTAATGGGCGTACGCATACACATAGATTCAGGGGGGATTCGGATGAAGCATGCTGATCTTCAATATGCAATCGAAGAAATTACAGATATTGCTGCAGGATTCGGGCTTGATTTCTATTCAATGCGTTATGAAATTTGCCCGGCAGATATTATTTACACTTTTGGTGCTTATGGAATGCCTGCCCGTTTTTCGCATTGGCGGTTTGGGAAGCGATTTTACAAAATGAAGCTCCACTATGAGATGGGGCTCAGCAAAATATACGAGCTGGTAATGAATACAGATCCGTGCCAGGCTTTTTTGCTCAATACAAACTCACTCGTTCAAAACAAGCTTATTGTTGCCCATGTTTTAGCCCACTCGGACTTTTTTAAAAATAATGTCCACTTTGAAAAAACAAACAACCAAATGGAAAAATCAATGGCTTCTGCAGCAGAGCGGATCAGCCAGTTAACAGATGAACATGGAATTGAGCAGGTGGAAGCTTTTCTTGACGCCGTTTTATCCATTGAGGAGCATGTAGATCCCCTGGCACACATCGGCTCTCATCAAATCGACGAGCCATTCACTCACCGTTACGAATACGACGATCTTTGGGAAAAAGAATCGGCTCCCAAGCAAGTAGAGGAAACATTTTTTGAAAAAGACCTTCTTGCTTTTATCGCTGCGAACAGTCCGATTTTAACAGATTGGCAGCGTGAAATTGTCATGTTAATCCGGCAGGAGATGCTTTATTTCTGGCCGCAGATGGAAACAAAAATTATGAATGAGGGCTGGGCCTCTTACTGGCATATGAAGATTATGAGAGAGCTGTCCTTAACAGAGTCTGAGGCCATTGAATATGCGCGTTTGAATGCGGATGTTGTGCAGCCGTCTAAAATGGGCATCAACCCTTATTATCTTGGGGTTAAATTGTATGAGTACATTGAAAAACAATATGGAAACCGTGAAATTTTATTTGATATCCGTGCCAGAGAATCCGATATTTCTTTTCTGCGGAACTACTTGACGAAAGAATTTGTGGAGCGGGAGGATCTATATTTGTTTGAGAAAAAAGGAGCCCACTGGACGATCACTGATAAGGAGTGGACGTCGGTGCAGGATCAGCTTGTTTCCTCAAAAGTAAACGGAGGATTCCCTTCTCTTTACGTCACAGACGGAAAAGAAGACCTGCATATTTTACATGCGTATGAAGGAAAAGAGCTGGACGTTGGATATTTGGAGCAAACCATTCCAAATCTCTATACGTTATGGGGGAAACCCGTTCATTTAACAACCGTTATTGATGGACGGACAACGATTTTCACCTATGGAAAAGACGGGTTAAAAAGGAAGTATGGCGGTATGTTTACCGGTTAATGCCTTCGGGAACAATGAAAGAAAAGCCGTTCCGGAAAGAAGGCAGCAAGATATGGGATTTGTTTTTATTTTACTTTATTTGGTAATCGTGGTGCTTGTCATTGAAATATCTGTAATCGCGTTTCACTTAACAGGACTTGAAAAAGAGGTGGCCCGGTATCAGGCGATTTCCATGCTGACAGGCACTGGATTTACAACAGATGAATCACAGCTTATTATTGATCATCCTATACGACGCCGAATCAGTATGTTTCTCATTCTGTTCGGTGCTTTTTCATTGGCCGTTATTATCTCAGCGATTACTAATATTTTAGCTAATGACCTGCGCTTAAAGGAATTGATGATTATTAGTTCCGTACTGCTGACCATTTACATTCTCGGCAAAACACCGCTGACCAAAAAGCTTCTTCAGCATCGCTTTAAACATGAGATGAAAAAAAATCTGGATATTTCCGAACTCCCGGTGAAAGAAGCGCTTTTTCTTCAAGAAGATGACATTGTAACAGATGTAGTGGTAGAAGAAGGCACCAGGCTCGATGGAAAAAAAGTGGAGGATGTCTTTGAGCATGGGCATGATGCCAATTTGTTATTTATTAAAAGAGGAGAAGTAAATGTACGTGAGGATTTAACGGAGGAAACGATTCGGGCAGGTGACAAGCTGTACTTATACGGGAATAAAAAGGTGATTGAGAAGCTTACAAAAGAAACCGAATCAGACGATCCGCATTAAAGGCGGATGTCTGATTCGGTTTCTGCTAATTTCTCTAAAATACGCCGTTTTTTATAAAGCATAATGGCGGTATCGGACAATTCTTCAATCATTGAGCGGTTTGACAGCGCTCCAAAAACAATGCCGACTACGGGTACAAGGCGAAACACTTTCTTTAAGCTGTATTGCTCTCTGTAGGAAAGCACCACTTCCCGCCAGCCCTGCATTTGCGAAATCATTTCTTTGCTGCTCCCCCGATCGGCATAATTCGCAATTTCTTTTAAAATAGCCCGTTTCCCAACAATATCGGAGGAAGAAAACTGCAGGCATTTAATAATAAAAATCCGTTCTTCCCGCTCATTAGGATCGTATCCATAAGCCACAGCAATTTCTTGAAGCATCTTTAGAGAGATCGCCAATGTGGCAGGGATATCAACCGCCAGCGTAAAAATGCCTCCAATGCCTGTTGCAGCACCTTGAACGGTAGCGGCGCCCGCATGCGATTTTTGAATCGAAAAAGCAGTCTCGTCCATAACGGAAATCGGCAGTTTTTTTACGTCTTCTATCGAATGAACAGGTATTTCGGCGTTACGCTCCAGCTTTTTTAAGATGCTGTCCTGCCTCGTTAAATACTTGCCGCCGCTTTGAACATAATAGCCGAGTTCATCCAGCAGCGAGCCGATTTTTCGCTGAATAAAAGAAGGCGTCAGTTTATCAAGGATAGCAAAAGGAAGACGGGCGGCACGATCCCAAATCCACAATCCTTTTTGATCCTTTTCCCATTGCCCAATTTGCTGCAGCTGTTCGATCAGTGTTTGTTTTGTTTCCATATTCATAATCCCTGCCTCTCTAAATGAGTTATACGGACGTTAAATAATTTAGTTTCAAAAAAAAATGCCCTCGCTGGCCCAACCGCAAAGGCGTAAAGATTTAAATGAGTTGTTTTTTAAGCTCCTGTATCTTTACAGCAAGCTCATCGCATACTTCCTGATAAGCGGCCCATCGATCTGTTAAATGATCACAATGTATTGGATTGAATATATTCCATCGTAACACTTTCTGCTCGGATTCATTCAAAAGAGCAGGGAGGCTATCACGTTGAAAATCATAAATAGCAACCACGATGTCCGCCTCATTCACGAGCTGAGGCTTCAGCGAATGCGGTGTTTTACTCTCGATGTCAATGTTTACTTCTTTCATCGCCTTAACAGGAAGGGCGTCATAGTCTGCACGTGAGCAAGCGGCGCTGATTACATTCCAGGAGGGCTCATTTAATCTTGCCGCCCACCCTTCCGCCATCATGCTCAAATGATTAAACGGTGACAGAAATAAAATGGTTTTATTTTTCATACCGGTTGACCCCTTTGACGTGGTGGTTATATTCTTTTATACCCCGATTTTTATAATGATAAGCGCTCCTGTAAAATTTGTTGCACAAAGTGATTCTTTGGGCTTGATGCTAAAGATGTATAGAGTGAAGCGAAACAAAAATGACAAGGAATCAAAACGCGAAAAGGGGTTTAGAATTTTGTAGGAAGTGGTAAATTATCTGTTAGAAAGAACATTATTTTTTTTACATATTCACAGTGAAGAAAAAGCAAGGGTTTGTACAGCTGAAAAGGGGTGGATGCATGAAAAAAATGAATTTAACTACTAAGATTGTAGCAGCGCTTGTTGTCGGAGCGATTGTCGGTCTCCTGTTAAACTTGACTGCACCAAATGTGTTTGAAGTACTAAATACGTATTTATTCGTACCGGTGGGGCAGATTTTCCTGAGCTTGATCAGCATGCTTGTTGTACCGCTTGTGTTCTTTTCCATTGTGCTTGGATCAGCTGGTCTTGGAGACCCGAAAAAACTAGGCCGCATTGGCGCAAAGACAGTGGGATATTTTTTAGTTACAACGTGTATCGCTATTATAATTGGCATGGCATTATCCGCTGTTATTCAGCCGGGCGCAGCCGGAGAGTTTGATACAGCAGGCGCTGAGTTCTCAGCGGAAGAAGCACCGCCTGTCAGTGAAACGCTTATGAATATTATTCCGAAAAATCCTATCAATGCGATGGCAGAAGGAAATATGCTTCAACTAATTGTATTTGCTGTTTTTATCGGTTTTGCCTTGACTGCGCTTGGCGAAAAAACAAAAGGTATCCTCAGTTTAGTGAACCAGGGAAATGAAATTATGATGTATTTGGTAGGACTCGTTATGCGGTTTGCGCCATATGGAACCTTTGCTTTAATTGCCACAGCCATTGGCACACAAGGCTGGGATGCCATTCTGGCAATGGGCTCATACATGCTTGTTGTATTAGCGGCATTGTTTATCCACAGCGCCGTCACATACGGGGGCACCGTTGCTTTCTTGGCGAAGAAAAATCCTCTTTGGTTTTTTAAAAAGTTTGCTCCGGCAATGGGAGTCGCGTTCAGTACGTCAAGCAGTAATGCGACGCTGCCTGTTTCCATGGAAGTAGCCCAAAGGGATTTAAAAGTGCCTGAGCCGATCAGTTCATTTGTACAGCCGCTTGGTGCTACCATTAATATGGACGGAACCGCTATTATGCAGGGCGTAGCAACGATGTTTATTGCCCAGGCGTTTGGAATTGATCTTACAATGGGAGAGCTGGCGACTGTCGTCCTAACAGCTGTTTTGGCCAGTATTGGAACAGCCGGTGTACCCGGTGTCGGGCTTATTATGCTGGCGATGGTACTTGGCAGTGTCGGACTGCCGGTTGAGGGAATTGGTTTAATTATCGGAATTGACCGCCTGCTTGATATGACACGGACGGCTGTTAATATCACAGGTGATGCAGCATGCGCTCTGTACATCGGGGAAACAGAAAAAAACAGAAACCTTCAAGCGGTTGGCCGCGCATAGGAACGAGTAAAGAGAGAAATAGACACAAATCTGTTTCTCTTTTTTCGTTCAAAGGGCCGTTTATCCTTTATAATAAGCATATCAACAAAGAAAAGGGGCTAAACACATGAACCTTGGATTTGGCGAAGTTGCCATTATTTTGATTGTCGCCTTGTTGTTATTTGGACCGAAGAAATTGCCACAGCTTGGACGCGCCGCCGGCCAGACGCTTCATGAATTTAAGCGCGGCATGAAAAACGTTATGGACGACGACGATACAGATGAGCAAAAGAAAATAGATTCAAAATAAGCAAGCAGAGCCGTGCGCACTGCTTGTTTTTTTATGGAGGCAGCCAGATAGCTGCTTTATGTACCAAAAAAAGGCATGTAACTTTTGAGCCTCTCATCCGTACTAGAAAACAGAGCCTGTTTTATCATATTCGTTGCAATTTAGCGAAATGTGCTTAAAATGAGAAAAGGCCGCATGTATCACAAAGAAGGGAACCAAACAAAATGAAAGTAGTTATGAGAATGATCCAAACTCTCTGGCGAAAGTTTCACCTGACCCAAATTGCTATTTTGCTTGCTGCAATCGTTGTTTTGGCAGGCCTTGGTGCAGGTTTTTATTTTATGAAATCCGCCGACGTGGAAACATTAAAGCAAGGACTCTCACAGTCAACCATTATTTATGATAGAGACGGAGACAAAGCAAGTAAGCTCTCTGCAACCCGAACGAACAGTGTATCGATCGAAAAAATGCCGGAGCATCTGCAGGAAGCGATTGTGGCAGTGGAAGACAATCGTTTTTACGAACATGGTGGGTTTGACGTAAAAGGCATTTTCCGTGCTGCCTTTACCAACCTTATGGCAGGTTCAAGGGTACAGGGAGCCAGCACGCTGACGCAGCAGCTGACGAAAAACGCGCTTCTGTCGCCGGAAAAAACATACCGGCGGAAAATAGAAGAATTGTTTCTCGCCATTGAGATTGAAAAAGTATACAAAAAAGAAGAGATTTTAGAAATGTACTTGAATACAAGCTATTTTGGAAATGGAGCTTGGGGAGTGCAAAACGCAGCTAAAAGATATTTTGGAAAAGACGTTTCCGAGCTGACTCTTGCGGAGTCGTCTATGCTTGCCGGAATGGTAAAGGCGCCATCACGTTACAATCCGATCGACAGCATGGATAATGCAGTCAACCGCCGCCAGGTTGTGTTAAATCAGATGGTGAAATACGGTTATCTTACCGAGAATGAGGCAGACGAAGCTGCCAATACAGAAGTAACGCTCAAGGATGCAAGCGGTGATCCGCTGAAAGGAAAGTACGCTCATTACGCCGATGCTGTCATCAATGAAGCGATCTCACGCTACGGTTTAACGCAGGACGATCTCCTGTCGCAAGGTTACAATATTTATACAGCGATGGACCAAAACGTACAGGCCGGGCTGGAAGACGTATATGAAAACAGTACAGTTTTCCCTCAAACAGTCAACGGAGAAGATACACAAAGCGCGGCTGTGTTAATGGATCCAAAAAGCGGCGGCGTTTTAGGTGTTGTCGGCCGGCGGGGCGAACACGTTTTCCGCGGCTTCAGCTTTGCTACTCAGATGAAAAAGTCACCAGGCTCCACCATCAAGCCGCTGGCTGTATATACGCCTGCTCTTGAAGAAGGCTATAAACCGACCGATATGCTGGTGGATGAAAAAATGTCTTTTGGAAAAGGTGAAGGTGCGTATTCTCCGTCTAACTACAGTGATACGTATGAAGGAGAAATGCCAATGTACCGGGCGATTGAAAAGTCAGCGAACGTGCCGGCTGTCTGGCTCTTAGACCAAATTGGCCTGTCAAAAGGCGTTAATTCCTTAGAGCGTTTTGGTCTTGAAGCAAAAGATCCAAAGCTGGGGTTAGCCCTTGGTGATATTACGCCTGGTGTGTCCCCCCTTCAAATGGCTGAAGCCTATTCAGCGTTTTCAAATGACGGTGTTCGAAAAGAAACATTTTTTATTCAAAAAATTATCGGCCCTGAAGGAGAAATCAAGCCAAAATGGGAGCCGAAGGAAGTTAAAGTAACGTCAAAAGAAGTAACAGACGAAATGACATCCATGCTTCTCGGGGTAGTAGAGAGGGGATCCGGCAAACGCGCCCAGGTAGATGGGGTAGATATTGCCGGGAAAACCGGTTCTACACAAGTGCCGATCGAAGGCATTGATGGCACTGAAGACCAATGGTTTGTCGGATACACACCGAACCTGGTAGGGGCTGTCTGGGTTGGTGTAGAAGAAGTAAGTAAAACAAATTACATGACAACCAACAGTTCGGATGGGGCTGTACCGTTATTTGGTGAAGTTGTGTCTAAGATTCTTCCTTACATCGGAGAAACTTCGTTTGATGTAGACGCCATTGATGACAATGCAAAGCCCGAAGAGGAACATTGGTATGATGGAATCGTAGAGAAATGGAACGAATGGTTTTAAACGAAAGCCGGATGTTTATTCATCCCGCCTAAGACTGACGACTTTGTCGTCAGTCTTTTTTTTATGAACGTTTCCATTGTTGAAAAGGGGCAGCCGCCTATGGGACTAGCAGGCCAGTTCAAGCCGATTTAGCCGCATAACGCCGGATACGAATCCAATACCTGCCCCATGAAAAAGCGAGCCCATGCGCCCAAAACATTTAGCGCTTCTAGCATGCAAAAACAAAAAGGTACTTTAACAAATCATTTTATTTTTCCGCCGTTCTAATCTGGATGATTATTCGCCCGGCTTTTTACATATACATAGCGGGAAGCGTTCACAAAAAAGAAACTTTAAAAATAATTTAGTCTTGTCAGAAAATTTGACAGAAAAGGTGTTGACCAAAGTCGAAAAGAGCGGTATTATTGTGACCACAATATAAACTTAATTTTCAGATTAAATAAATGATTTTTACAGATTATTGGGCGATTTGAAAGGCAAGTCATTATGGGGGAGATACAATGCGCAGTGATATGATTAAAAAAGGGGTTGAACGTGCCCCGCACCGCAGCTTGTTGTATGCTGCTGGTGTAAAAACGGCGGATTTACATAAGCCATTTATCGGCGTATGTAATTCCTATATAGATATTATTCCAGGACACGTTCACTTAAACAAATTTGCTGAAGTCGTAAAAAAAGAGATTCGTGAAGCTGGCGGCGTTCCGTTCGAGTTTAATACAATCGGCGTAGATGACGGTATCGCAATGGGCCATATTGGCATGCGTTATTCTCTTCCAAGCCGCGAACTGATTGCCGATTCAGCTGAAACAGTCATTAATGCGCATTGGTTTGACGGAGTATTTTACATTCCAAACTGTGACAAAATTACACCAGGTATGCTTATGGCCGCTGTACGGACAAACGTACCAGCTGTGTTTGTGTCAGGAGGACCGATGGAAGGCGGCGTTTCTTCCACAGGGAAACCATTAACGCTGACGTCTGTATTTGAAGGAGTCGGAGCTCACCTTTCCGGCAAAATGTCAGCGGAAGAGCTGCTCGATATTGAGTCGAATGCTTGTCCGACTTGCGGGTCTTGTTCAGGGATGTTTACCGCTAATTCCATGAACTCGTTGATGGAAATGCTCGGGCTTACACCTCCTGGAAACGCAACGATTGTGGCAACTAGTCCTGAACGCCACCGTTTAATTAAAGAAGCAGTCGGATACTTGATGAACGCAATTGAAAATGATTTAAAACCGCGTGACATCGTAACAGAACGGGCGATTGATGATGCTTTTGCTCTTGATATGGCGATGGGCGGTTCAACAAATACAGTTCTTCACACATTAGCCATTGCAAATGAAGCAGAAATTGAGTATGATTTAAATCGTATAAATGAAGTAGCCAATAGAATTCCATATTTGGCAAAAATAAGTCCAGCATCAGATTACACAATGGATGATGTTAATAAAGCAGGCGGCATCAGCGCGATTATCCGTGAACTGTGCGAGCTTGAAAATGGCATTGACGGCGATCGCTTGACGATTACGGGCAAAACCGTTTATGAAAATGTTAAAGATGCCCATATTACGAATACAAAGGTAATACGGACGAAAGAAGATCCATACAGCCCAGTCGGCGGCCTTTCCATTCTATACGGAAATATTGCCCCGCTTGGCGGAGTTATTAAAGTAGGAGCCGTTGATCCATCCATTAAAACATTTGATGGAGAAGCGATCGTATTTGACTCGCAGGAAGAAGCTATTGAGAACATCAATAATGGAACCGTTAGAGAAGGCCACGTCGTCGTAATCCGGTATGAAGGGCCAAAAGGCGGACCGGGTATGCCGGAGATGCTGACTCCAACATCAGCGATCGCTGGCCGTGGACTTTCGACAAAAGTCGCACTTATGACAGACGGCCGTTTCTCTGGTGCATCACGTGGTATTTCAATCGGACACGTTTCACCAGAAGCAGCTGAAGGCGGACCAATTGCTTTTATCCATAATGGCGACAAAATCAAAATTGACCTGACAAATCGCACGCTGAACGTTGACTTGTCAGAAGAAGAGCTGGCAGCACGCCGTGCAGATTTTGTACAGCCGGAGCCGAAAATTAAAAAAGGCTGGCTTGCTCGTTATTCTAAGCTTGTTACTTCTGCCAATACCGGCGGAGTTATGAAAATTTAACATATGTATTGCATATAAATCGTTGACGAGGAAAAAGTGTTAGGAACTGCATTTCACAGAGAACCGGTTATAGCTGAGAGCCGGGAGTGCATCCTAATCGCGACATCCCCTCTGAGTGCTTTTCTGAACGTCATCCAGTAGGAAAAGCCGGGTGCTGAGCTACCCGTTACCAAAACGAGCCGGTTATCGGTTCATAAGGCGGATTTTTGTAAGAAAATTCGTGAATCAGGGTGGTACCGTGAAAAGGAGAAGTCTTTTCACCCCTGCGTTGCTGTTTCGGCAGTCGCAGGCGTGAAAGGACTTTTCTTTTTGCTTTAAAACGGGTATTTGTACCTCTGTAAAGAAGAACCCTCTTGCCAATACGGACAAAAAACCATTATTTGGAGGAGATCAAAATGAGTCAAAATGCAAAAGCACCGGAATTGAAATTTGAAAATGAACCAGTTAAAAGAACAGAGCCAATGAATGGTGCCGACCTATTTGTCGAAACATTGAAAAATGAAAACGTAGAAGTGATGTTTGGTTATCCAGGCGGTGCGGTTCTTCCATTATATGATGCACTTTATAAAAATCCGATCCGTCACATTCTTGCCCGGCATGAGCAGGCGGCTATCCATGCAGCAGAAGGATATGCCCGTGTTTCTGGCAAACCAGGTGTTGTATTGGCCACATCTGGTCCTGGAGCAACAAACCTTGTAACGGGTATTGCGGATGCCATGATGGATTCTCTGCCGCTTGTGATCTTTACAGGACAGGTAGCCACTGGCGTCATCGGATCAGATGCATTCCAGGAAGCCGATGTAATCGGTATTACAATGCCAATTACAAAACACAACTATCAGGTTCGCTCAATGGAAGATCTTCCAAGAATCGTCCATGAAGCTTTCCATATTGCTACAACCGGCCGTCCGGGTCCTGTTTTAATCGATATTCCAAAGGACATTGCAACGACAATCGGGAATGCGGAATTTGTAGATGAACTGAATCTGCCGGGATACCAGCCGAACTTTAAACCGAACAGCTTGCAGGTGAAAAAGCTTCGTGGCGCGCTCGCAAAAGCGAAAAAGCCGGTTATTTTAGCCGGTGCAGGTGTTCTTTTTGCAAAAGCATCTGGAGAATTGCTCGAATTTGTCGAAAAAATGCAAATTCCGGTTGTAAACACACTGCTTGGCCTTGGCGGATTTCCAGCTGATCATCCACTGTTCCTTGGAATGGGCGGAATGCATGGAACATACGCGGCCAACACAGCTCTTTATGAAGCAGACCTGCTGATCAATATCGGCGCTCGCTTCGATGACCGCTTAACTGGAAATCTGGCTCATTTTGCTCCGAATGCAACGGTCGCGCATATTGATATCGACCCGGCAGAGATTGGCAAAAACGTGCCGACCCATATCCCAATCGTAGCGGATGCAAGAGAAGCATTGAAAAAAATTCTCAGCCTTGATCTAGAAGTGCCGCAGGCAGAAGAATGGCGCCAAAAGCTTCAAAAAGACAAGGAAGAAAATCCGCTTTGGAATACAGAAGGCGGGGAAGGCATCTCTCCTCAATCGTTAATGCGCATTATTCATAATGTAACGAATGGAGACGCAGTAGTCACAACAGATGTTGGTCAGCACCAGATGTGGACAGCGCAATACTACGGATTCAAAAAACCAGACCAATGGGTAACATCAGGCGGGCTTGGGACAATGGGCTTTGGTTTCCCATCTGCGATCGGCGCGCAAATTGCAAAGCCGGATAAAACAGTCGTGGCGGTAGCCGGTGACGCAGGCTTCCAAATGACTTTGCAGGAGCTTGGACTTGTTGCAGAATTGAAGCTGCCGGTTAAAATTGTCATTTATAATAACCAGGCGCTTGGTATGGTACGCCAGTGGCAGGAAACATTCTACGAAGAGCGGTATTCTCAATCATTGATTCCGGTTCAGCCGGACTTTGTTAAACTGGCCGATGCTTATGGCATTCGCGGCTATGTCGTTACAACAGAGGAAGAAGCAGAAAAAGTTATGCGTGAAACGCTGACAGATAACGAGCCTGTATTGATCGATTGCCGTATTAAACCGAAAGAAATGGTTTATCCGATGATCGCACCAGGCAAAGGACTTCATGAAATGATTGGGGTGAAACCGCAATGAGAAGAATTGTAACAGCAACTGTGTTGAACCAAAGCGGTGTTTTAAACCGCATCGCCGGACTGTTTACACGCCGCCAATTTAATATTGAAAGCATTACAGTAGGTGCGACTGAAACAGAAGGCGTATCAAAAATGACGTTCGTTGTCCAAGTGGAAGACGACCGCATGGTAGAGCAAGTTGTCAAACAGCTGCATAAGCAAATTGACGTGTTAAAAGTCAGTGACATTACTGAACAGGCAATTGTTACACGCGAGCTTGCTCTTATAAAAGTGATGACCACTCCGCAAACGCGGGCTGAAATCAACGTAATCATTGAACCATTCCGGGCGACCATTATTGATGTTGCACGAGATAGTGTGACCATTCAAGTTGTCGGAAACTTCGAGAAAATCGAAGCAATGATTGAACTTCTTCGCCCTTACGGCATCAAAGAAGTGGCACGTACGGGACAAACAGCGATTAAACGCGGTTCCCAGCGGTTTGTGTCAGACTCAAAACAGGTTTCTATTTTAAATTAAAATAAAAAACAAAAAAACAATCTTGGAGGATGAAAAAAATGACAAAAGTTTATTACAATGGTGACATCAACGAAGCGGTACTTGCAAACAAAACAGTAGCTATCATCGGTTACGGTTCACAAGGGCATGCACACGCATTGAACCTTCGTGAAAGCGGCGTAAATGTTGTAGTAGGTCTTCGTCCAGGGAAATCATTTGATCAAGCAACAGCTGACGGCTTTGATGTAAAAACAGTTCGCGAAGCAAGTGCTGCAGCGGATATCATTATGATCCTTCTTCCAGATGAATATCAAACAGCAGTATACAAAGAAGAAATCGAGCCAGTATTAGAAGAAGGCAACGCGCTTGCATTCGCTCACGGCTTCAACGTTCATTTTAACCAAATCACACCGCCTGCAAACGTAGACGTATTCCTTGCTGCACCAAAAGGTCCTGGCCACTTAGTTCGCCGTACGTATGAGCAAGGTGCTGGTGTACCGGCATTGTTCGCGATCTACCAAGACTACACAGGCCAAGCGAAAGACATTGCTCTTGCTTACGCTAAAGGTGTTGGGGCAGGCCGTGCAGGTATTTTGGAAACAACATTCCGTGAAGAAACAGAAACAGATTTGTTCGGTGAGCAAGCCGTTCTTTGCGGCGGTACAGCTGAGCTTGTAAAAGCCGGTTTTGAAACGCTTGTAGAAGCTGGATATCAGCCGGAAATTGCTTACTTCGAGTGCCTGCATGAATTGAAATTGATCGTAGACCTTATGTACGAAGGCGGTCTTGCAGGTATGCGCTACTCAATCTCTGATACAGCTCAATGGGGTGACTACGTATCAGGACCACGCGTTATCACTGCTGAAACAAAAGCACGCATGAAAGACGTATTAACAGATATTCAAACAGGTAAGTTCGCTAAAGGCTGGCTGCAAGAAAACCAATTGAACCGTCCTGAGTTTACAGCCATTACTCGTCGTGAAAGCGAGCACCAGCTTGAAGTAGTTGGAAAAGAGCTTCGTGCCCTAATGCCATTCATCAAGCAAAACCAAAAAGCGGAAAGCGTGAAAAACTAAGCGTTTTTCAACTAGTTTAAAGAAGTTATTTCAAGCAACGGAGGGATTTACGTGAAGAAGAAAATTGCCATTTTGCCGGGCGATGGAATCGGCCGGGAAATTGCATCAGGTGCCGCGTCTGCTCTTGAAGCAGTCGGTAAACGCTTTGGCCACGAATTTGAGATAGAATACGCTGATATTGGGGGTGCTGCAATTGATTCGCACGGGACGCCGCTGCCAGAATCAACGCTGGCACTTGCCAAAGAAAGTGATGCGATTTTGCTCGGTGCGGTAGGAGGTCCTAAATGGGACAGCCTGCCGTCGGCCCAACGCCCGGAGCGCGGCCTGCTTGCTATTCGGAAGGAGCTTGGCTTATTTGCCAATCTGCGTCCGATTCCATCATTCCAAACGCTTGTGCAATCTTCTCCGCTAAAGCCTGAAATTGCCGGAAAGGTCAATATGCTCATCGTGCGTGAATTGACGGGCGGCCTGTACTTCGGGAAACCGAGCGAACGCCGCGGTGAAAACAATGAAGTCGTAGTGGATACTCTTCAATATACACGGGCGGAAATCGAGCGCATCGTTATTAAAGCATTCGAATTCGCAAAAGCACGTGATGGGCGGCTTACATCCGTTGATAAAGCCAACGTGCTGGAGTCGAGCCGGATGTGGCGTGAAATTGTCAATGAAAAAGCAGCAGACTATCCAGAAGTTACAGTTGATCATATGTACGTTGATGCGGCAGCTATGAAGCTGATTTCTAGTCCAGGCCAGTTTGACGTTATCGTAACAGAAAACTTATTCGGCGATATCTTAAGCGATGAAGCGTCCATGATTACAGGTTCACTTGGCATGCTGCCATCGGCAAGTTTATCGGAAAGCGGCCTTGGGCTGTATGAGCCGGTTCACGGTTCGGCACCAGATATTGCCGGCCAGAACAAAGCCAATCCGCTGGCTATGATCCTGTCCACTGCTCTTATGCTGAAATATTCACTGGATATGCGCGCTGAAGGTGAAGCCATTGAGCGGGCTGTGCAATCTGTTTTAAATGACGGCTACTGCACACCAGACTTGCAAATGGAAGGCAGCACAGTGGTAGGAACTGATAAAATGATTGAGCTTGTTACAAGCCGCATCGCTGAAGAAACAACAGCATCGGCTGGCGAAGTTGTATACATGTAAAGGAAACGCCACGTGGATTCAACCTTCTTCTGTAACATTTGCAGAAGAAGGCGGGGTCCTCGTTTTTTATCAAAATGCACATAAGAGGGGGGCTGTACAATGACGAAAAAAACGGTTATCGAAAAAATTTGGGAAAATCACGTTGTAAGCAGAGAAGAAGGGAAGCCGGATCTGCTCTACATCGATTTGCATCTTGTCCACGAAGTGACATCACCACAGGCATTTGAAGGATTACGTATGAACGGACGCCGTGTCAGACGGCCCGATTTAACATACGCCACAATGGATCACAACGTTCCAACAATCAATCGCCACATTGTCAATGACCCAATTTCCAAAACACAGATGGAAACATTAAAACAAAACTGCCGTGAGTTCGGCATTGAATTAGCCGATATTGATCACCCAGACCAAGGGATTGTGCACGTTATCGGGCCGCAGCTTGGCCTTACACAGCCGGGCAAAACAATCGTCTGCGGCGACAGCCACACGTCAACGCATGGTGCGTTTGGTGCGCTTGCTTTCGGTATCGGAACAAGTGAAGTAGAACACGTACTTGCTACCCAGACGATTTGGCAAAAGAAGCCAAAAACATTGCAAATTAAAGTAAATGGCAAGCTTGGTTTTGGTGTTCAAGCGAAAGACATTATATTAGCGATTATTGCAAAGTTTGGTGTAAATGCTGGTACAGGCTATGTAATGGAATTCACAGGCGAAGCCATTCGCTCTCTTTCTATGGAAGAGCGCATGACAATCTGCAACATGTCCATCGAAGCCGGAGCACGTGCAGGTCTTGTCAGCCCGGATATGACGACCGTTGAATATTTACGCGGCCGCCGTTATGCACCGCAGGGTGAAGAGTTTGAAGAAGCAGCGAAAACTTGGCTTGCTCTTGCATCTGATGAAGGTGCAGAATATGACAAAACGCTGGAAATCGACACTGCAGAAATTGAGCCGCAAATGACATGGGGAACAAACCCGTCAATGGGCAGCGGTATTTCAGGTGTTGTTCCGTCACCGGATAACTTTGAACGAGAAGCGGACAAAGAATCTGTACGCCATGCGCTTGAGTATATGGGACTTGAATCGGGTACGAAATTAACTGAAATTCCGGTTGATTATGTATTTATTGGTTCCTGCACAAACTCTCGTTTAAGCGATTTGCGTGCTGCTGCAGAAGTGGCAAAAGGCCGCAAGGTACAGGATCATGTAACAGCTATTGTTGTTCCTGGTTCTCAAACGGTTAAACAGCAGGCGGAAGCAGAAGGACTGGATCAAATTTTTATCAATGCCGGATTTGAGTGGCGTGAGTCAGGCTGCTCAATGTGCCTTGCTATGAATGATGATATTGTGCCTCCGGGCAAACGCTGTGCTTCTACATCTAACCGTAATTTTGAAGGCCGTCAAGGCAGCGGCGCCCGCACGCATCTTGTCAGCCCTTCAATGGCGGCAGCTGCGGCGGTGACGGGCCGTTTTACAGATGTACGTGAACTAGCAGGCGTAAACCAATAAGAAGGAGGAGCCGTTATGGAACCGATCAATCAATTTACAGGAACAGTATGCCCAATTAACCGGGCAAATATCGATACGGATCAAATTATTCCGAAACAGTTTTTAAAGCGCATCGAGCGTCAAGGTTTTGGCCAATTTGTTTTTTACAACTGGCGTTTTGATGATGAGGGCAATAAACGTGGAGATTTTATTTTAAATGACCCGCAATTTGCGGATTCTGAAATTCTAGTGGCCGGTGAAAACTTTGGATGCGGCTCTTCACGTGAGCATGCTCCGTGGGCTTTGCTTGATTATGGCTTCCGCGTCATTATTGCACCGAGCTACGCGGACATCTTCTACAATAATAGTGTTAAAAATGGAATTCTTGCCGTAAAGCTAACGGATGAGGAAGTAGAAACCCTGCTTCAAAAATCTTCTACACCAGGCTTTAAGCTTCATATTAACCTTGAAGAGCAATCAGTGAGTGATGACAGCGGCTTTAAAGCTCACTTTGACATTGATCCGTACTGGAAGAAAATGTTGTTGAATGGCTGGGATGAGATCTCGGTTACGTTAACAGCTGAAGACCGCATTCGCCAGTTTGAAGAAAGAGTATACGGTAAACAATACAGCTAAATAAAAAAAGACCTTTCTACCAGAAAGGTCTTTTTTTATTTATTAGAGCATAGATACAATCCATGATATGACAACGATAGCCCCAATGATCATTAAAATTGTTCTTAACATTCCGTTCACCCCATGCTTTATTTTGTTATACATAAGATTCCCTAAGGAGTGACAGCTTAAACGCAGAGAAGCAAAATGTTCAAGAATAAGAAGCATTCGTTCGTATATTGGTTTAGGAAAATAAACTGCTTTTTTAAGAATTTGGGAATGATGGAGGAAAAAGCGGGAAAAGTGTAACGAGATACTACTTAAAGGAGGATACATAATGAACACTCGAATCGAACGGGATACGATTGGGGAAATTCAGGTACCGGCGGATAAATACTGGGGTGCACAAACACAGCGGAGCTTAGAAAATTTTCCGATTGGCACGGAAAAAATGCCAATAGAAATGATTTACGCCTTTGCTCATTTAAAAAAAGCGGCTGCCATCGTAAACGAAAGTCTTGGAAAGCTGTCCGAAGAAAAAATGAGTGCAATTTCGGCAGCTTGTGACGATATTCTGAATGGTGATATTGGTCCCGAGCATTTCCCGCTGGTCGTCTGGCAGACTGGAAGCGGTACGCAATCAAATATGAACGTAAATGAGGTTGTAGCACGGCGGGCCTCTGAAATCGCAGGGAAAGAAGGGTTTATTCACCCAAATGACGATGTAAATATGTCACAGAGTTCGAATGACACGTTTCCGACCGCCATGCACATTGCTTTGTATGATGAAACTGAAAAACGTTTAAAACCGGCCCTAAAGCAATTTAAAAAAACATTAAAGAAAAAAGAAAAAGCATTTATGGATGTAATCAAAATCGGCCGTACCCATTTGCAGGATGCAACACCTTTATCCCTTGGGCAGGAAATATCCGGCTGGCGGCATATGATTGTCCGCAGTATCGATATGATTAAATTGGCCCAGCGGGAGCTGCTTCACCTGGCAATTGGCGGTACAGCGGTTGGCACCGGTATTAATGCCCATCCATCATTTGGTGAAAAAACAGCCGAACAGCTGGAAAAACAAACGGGCTATCCGTTTATTTCATCTCCTAATAAATTTCATGCACTGACAAGCCACGATGAAATTGTTTTTTTTCACGGTGCATTAAAAGCGCTGGCAGCAGATGCAATGAAAATTGCCAATGATGTAAGATGGCTTGCCAGCGGGCCGAGAAGCGGTATTGGGGAGCTGACGATTCCGGCGAATGAGCCGGGAAGCTCAATCATGCCTGGAAAGGTAAACCCGACCCAAAGTGAAGCGCTGACGATGGCTGCTGTTCAGGTATTTGGCAATGATACTGCGGTTGGATTTGCAGCGAGCCAAGGAAACTTTGAATTAAATGTGTTTAAGCCAGTTATTGTGTATAATACGCTGCAATCGATTCGTCTTTTAGCTGACGGTATAGTCTCATTTGATGAACGATGTGCAGTCGGTATTGAAGCGAATATGGGACGTATCCAATCTTTAATGGAGCAGTCGTTGATGCTTGTAACGGCTTTAAACCCGCACATCGGTTATGAAAAAGCGGCAAGTATTGCGAAATCCGCTCACCAAAAGGGAACCACTTTAAAAGAAGCCGCTCTTGCATCTGGGTATGTAACCGAGGAGCAATATGAGCAGTGGATTGACCCGGCGAAAATGGTAAATCTGCCGAAAAAGAAATAAAAAACAATCCGCCTCAATATTTGAGGCGGATTGCTGGGTCATTACCCTATTACTTTTGGAAGCCGTTTAGTTGCTGTTCAGCCATGCGCACCAAACGTTTTGTGATTTCGCCACCAACTGAACCGTTAGCGCGTGATGTAGCGTCAGCACCTAGCTGTACACCAAATTCAGAAGCGATTTCGTACTTCATTTGGTCGATAGCTTGTTGTGCTCCTGGTGCAAGTAATTGGTTAGAACTGTTGTTGTTTGCCATAACTGTTCATCTCCCTTTTTTTAATTGGCCGGGTACTAACGGAGTTGCACCGCTACGATAAATCGTCCGGACTGCCGGATAAGACCCGCTGTTGATTGTAATCCTAGTATGGATTGAACTCTTTTCTTTATCCGCAATATTTGTAGGTAGTTGTTTCCACTAAAGGAAAATGCCTGTGGCAAGCGTTTTGGAAAGGGCTGTGCTATACTATGGATACAAAAAAACTGGCTTATAAAGTAAAAAGGGAGAGCAGAACGGGGAGATGGACGATGAAAACATACAATCGTGATGTGAAAAATCGGCTGAGCCGTATTGAAGGCCAAGTGCGCGGAGTTATGAAAATGGTGGAGGAAGACAAAGACTGCCGTGAAGTTGTCACGCAGCTTTCCGCCATTCGTTCCGCAGTCGACCGTTCAATCGGCTTAATTGTCGCGCAAAACCTGGAAGCATGTATTCGTAGTGCCCATGAAAACGGCGAAAAAGCCGATGATGCCATTCAAGCAGCAGTGAATATGATTGTAAAAAGCAGATGAAAAAACGATGCCGGCTCCCATTGGAACGGCATCGTTTTTTATAAAGAAAGGCGGGAAAACGTTGGGCATATTGTGGCTGGTATTGTTTATGAGTGTAATTGGAGCGCTGATCGGCGGTATAACAAATGCTATAGCGATCCGTATGTTGTTTCGGCCATATAAGGAATACTGTATTGGCAAATGGCGCATTCCCTTTACACCAGGGTTGATTCCAAAAAGAAAAGCGGAGCTTGCCAGGCAGATTGGAAAAGTGGTGGATGAACATCTGCTTACTCCAAGCAGTATTGAACAAAAGATGATAGAACCTGAATTTCGGGAAGAAATAAGAGCGGTTGTACAGACAGAGGCGAAAAAGTGGCTTCGGTCGGAGATAACGATTGCTGAGATCTTTCAAAAAGCATACATTTCACAGCCAGAGAAAAAAATAGAAGCGCATCTTCAAAAATGGGTGGATGAAAAGTACGCAAACATAAAAGATTTTTACACAGATCAGCCTGTTAAAGAATCACTGCCGGCTGAGTGGCTGGACCGGGCAGAAGCAAAAATACCCGACATTTCATCATACCTTTTAACAAAAGGAGCTGATTATTTTTCCAGTGATGAAGGACGGCACCGGGTAAAACGGATGACAAACGATCTTTTATCAGAATGGGGACGAATCGGCAGCATGATTCGGATGGTGGTAGGCAATACATCCCTTGAGGAAAAAATTCGTCTGGAGATTGTAAAGTTTTTTACAAGTCCGGGAGCAAAAGATTTGGTCAATACCATGCTGAAAAACGAATGGGAACGAATGATTGACTGGAAATGGTCACACGTACTTGAACATTTTTCAGATGAAAAAGCGCTTCAAAAAACGAAAGTGTTTATCTTAAATCAGCTTAGTATAGCAGAATTATTGGACCGGCCAGTATCTCTTTATTTGGCGCCATATGAAAACAAGCTTATACATGACTTTGTCCCAAAGCTTGCGGAGGAAGGATTGGCAAGAGCAGCAAAACGCGTTCCTTCTATTATGCAAAAGCTGAAAATTGACGGCATTGTCCGCAGCCAGATTGAAGCATTTTCAACCGAACAGCTCGAAAGGATTGTTCTTGAAATTGCTCATCGTGAATTAAAAATGATTACATGGCTCGGAGCTCTGCTTGGCGGCTTAATCGGCATTTTGCAGGCTTTGATTATGTCAGTGCTCCCTTTATAAAGGGAGCGTCTGTTTATTCAAAATACTTCAAATTTTGGCTCCTTTTCGGTATGATAAAAGTGAAAAAGGGGAGGCGGCAAAATGAGATATGTACTTTGTTCCATTGAACACGAAACAGCTTATATTGATTTGAATCGTCCAAATGTGCTGAATGCCCTCAACGTGGAGATGCTGAAAGAGCTATGCAGCTGTTTAAAAGAAATCAGCCGGAATGACGAAGTGGATATAGTCATTTTATCAGGGACAGGCCCTGTATTTTCAGCAGGCGGAGACATAAAAGAAATGCTGTCGGCAGCGAATGAAATGCCATTTGAGTCCGTTATGGAACTTATCTCAGACATCGCCCTTTATTTTTACACCATGCCGAAGCTGACGATCGCAGCGATTCATGGAGCAGCTGCTGGGCTTGCATTAAGCATTGCTTTGGCAGCCGATTTTGTTTTATGCGAAACCGATTCCAGGCTTGCTGTGAATTTTATTGAAATGGGTCTTATCCCGGACGGTGGCGGACATTTTATGCTTGAGAACCGGCTCGGTGCTGCAAAAGCCAAGAAAATCATTTGGGATGGCAAAGTGATCAGCGGAGCGGAAGCAGCGGAGATCGGACTGGCAGACCGTTCTGTCATGCCTGGCACTGTTGGGAAAGAAGTGGGATATTTAATTAAAGAATTACAGCAAAAGCCTATTCAAGCCATGATCAAAACAAAGAAAATTATGGCAGATATGAACAGGCCGCAGCTGTTAAAAACGTTAGAGCTTGAAAAGCAGGGGCAGTTGAAAATGCGGAGAAGCACCGACCATCAGGAAGGAATAGCGGCATTTTTAGAAAAAAGAAAGCCGGTATTTAACCGGCGGCCAAAGGGCGCATTCATTAATTGAATGCGCTTTCTGCTTACTCGGTATGAAAAAGCAGCAACCTCCCATCCGAAGACGTACAACGATATGTTTTATCCTCACCGGCGAGCTTTTTAATCAGCTCAAAGCTGTGTGTTTTTGCTGCTTCGTCTGAATCCGCTTAAAAGGACTGATCGAGCAGCTTTTTTCCGTTTTTTTCGAAGACAGTCAGCTTATACATGTTCAGTTTCAATCCCCCTTTATGTTGTTTCAATCATTGTATAAAATAAGGATGAAACAAAAAAGAGGCAGGAACAAGAAAGAACATATGATCTGTGGTATAATAGAAAGAAACGATGCAGGGAATAAGGAGGACGGTGCAATGGGAAAAGGCATTACACAGTATGAAGCAGGAGAAAGTGTTGACTGCTTTCTGATGATCCGCTCAGCGGTAAAAAGCACAGCGGTTAATGGAAATCCATATTTAACGCTTATGCTTCAAGATACAAGCGGAGAAATTGAAGCAAAGCTATGGGATGCAAAAGAAGAAACAATCAAAATGTATACGCCGCAGACGATCGTAAAAGTGGCAGGAGATATTCAAAATTACCGGGGCCGTATGCAGCTGAAGCTTCGGCAGATTCGTCCAGCTTCTCCACAGGACGGAATGGATGCGGGTGACTTCGTTGAAACAGCACCGCTCAGCCAGGAAGAGATGACGGAAACGATTACCCAGTTTATTTTTGAAATGAAAAATCCTCATATTCAGCGTATTACACGCGCGCTGTTGAAAAAATACCATCAGCCGTTTTTAGAGTATCCGGCTGCAACAAAAAACCATCATGAATTTGTTTCTGGGCTTGCATACCATGTTGTATCAATGCTGCAGCTGGCAAAATCCATTGCCGATCTTTATCCATCACTTGACCGCGACTTGCTGTATGCGGGTGTGATTTTACATGACCTTGGCAAGGTCATTGAACTTTCAGGGCCGGTAGCAACAACGTACACAGCAGAAGGGAACTTAATCGGCCATATTTCCATTATGGTCAATGAAATTGGCCAAATGGCGAAAGAGCTTGGTATTGAAGGAGAAGAAGTGATGGTGCTTCAGCATATTGTGCTGTCTCATCATGGAAAAGCGGAATGGGGGAGTCCGAAGCCTCCGATGATCAAAGAAGCGGAAATGCTTCACTATATTGACAATCTTGACGCTAAAATGAATATGCTCGACCGTGCACTTGAACGGACGAAGCCGGGCGAGTTTACTGAACGGATTTTTCCGCTGGATAACCGAACTTTTTACAAGCCGCGCTTTTCGAATTAAGAAAAAAGCACCCGTACGGGTGCTTTTTTGTTATTTTGCTTCTTCTGTCTGAGCAGCATCGCTGTTTGTTGTATCTTCCGTTGTAGCGGCATTGTCTTCTGTTGTGGTTCCTTCTTCAGTTGGAACAGTTTCCTCTGTCGTTGTAGCGTCTTCCGTGTCAAAAGCGCCTTTAAAGTCTTCGTCTTTCACTTCTACATCAGCGTCTTTCATCACTTTATCCAGCTTTTCTTGAAGCGCTGCAGAGTCTACTTTAGATTTTTTCAGTTCTTCTGTCATTTGGCTCTTCATTTTTTCAAATGAAGCTTTTTCTTTTTGATCCGTAATTTTAATGATATGGTAGCCATAATCTGATTTAACCGGCTCACTTACTTGATTTACTTTCAAAGTGCTCAGTGCTTTTGTAAATTCAGGTACAAATTGCGCGCGGCCGGCATTGTCGATCCAGCCAAGGCTGCCGCCATTTTCGGCAGATCCGGTATCCGTTGAATATTCTTTCGCAAGTTCCGCAAAGTCGCCGCCATCAGCCAATTTCTGCTTTACTTCTTTTGCTTTTGCTTCATCTTTTACAAGAATGTGGCTGACTTGAATTTCCGGCTGCCATGAATCGTAATATTCTTTGACTTCTTTATCCGTTACTTTTATATCGGCAAGCGCTGCTTTTTCACGAAGAAGCTCGAGCTTTAGGAATTCTTTAAAGCCTTCTTCATCAAGTCCGTATTGAGCCAAGAACATTTCATACTGGTCGCCCAGCTGTTCTTTTGCCGTTTTAACTTCTTTATCAAGCTCTTCATCCGTTACTTCATATTTGTCGGAAAGAACTTTTTTCTGCATTAGTTCCTGCAAGGCCTGTTCCATTTGCGGGCCATATTTTTCTTTCATTTCTGCGTAAAGCTCCATGTCCGTTACGTCGCCAGCTTTTGATGTAGCGATAACGTTTCCTTCACTGTTTCCACAGCCGGAAAGCGCCAGCACGCCTGCTGCAAGCGATAATGGCAATGCCCATTTCTTCATGCAAAAAACAACTCCCTAATGTTCATTTAATCTCTATTCCACAGACAACTATAACACAGTTGCCGGCTTGGGAAAAGAAAAGACCCGTCTTCTGAAAAAGAACAGGCCTATACATATAATATTTCAATGTAAGAAGAGCAAAGTAAAATAACCATTAAAATATTTACGGTCCGGAATATTTTTTCATGCCGCTCTTCCGGAATTTCCTTTTGAATACACAGTAAGTTTGTCATTCGATTTATATGATACAAAATAAAGACGGAGAAAAGAATAAATGTAATAATTAATGCCGCCATATGATGCCCCCTCTGTAAGCTCTGTACCTTTAACTATATCAAAAGGTCGAAAAAATTGAAAATAGAACCCGCTTATAATGCTTCTATGAATCCATTTATTTCGATACCAGTACTTCCATTAATGCCTAATCACTGCATGGTCGGGGAAAGAAGACGAAGCTTCTCAGAAAGAAATTCAAGCAGAACCTTGCTGGCATAGACGGGCAGCGGTTTTTACACGGTCATATCAAAAAAGATTCCTTTAAGCGAAACAGCTTTGAAAGAGAACAGGGTGTTAAGATTGGCCGGCCAGGACGTCTGCGGCAGGCTGGACCAATCAGGATAAAAAGCGGGGAACTGTTTGTTTGAACGGATCCGGAGAAAAAGAACGAACCGCCTTTCCCGCATAAAAAAGCATCCGGCCAGCAGTCTGCTTACTCGGACGCCTGTGAACGTTTAGCCCGCTTTAACTCTCCGTTTTCTTCATCGAAGTCCCGTTCGATATTGTGAATAGAGGTCTCGAAAATATTCATAAAATCATCCCCGTAAATATTTCTAATAATCGCCATTAGTTCGACCATATCGGGGAACTTTCCAAATAATTCGCGCAGCGGCGCAGTACCAGAGAAGACGAGGTTGGATTCAGGATCATACTGCTCCATTAAATCAAAAATTAATTCTTGGCCGGCAGGCGTAATTTCGATATATGTATTTCGTTTGTCATCTTCTTTTTTAGAAAATGTCAAAAGACCGCGTTCCTCTAGTTTTTTAGAGAAGTTAAACGCCGTAGATACATGCATAACACCGAAATTAGCCACATCGGAGATAGAAGCCCCTTGTAAATGATGAGCAATCCATAAAATATGGTGTTCGTTAATATTTAAATCATAAGGTTTAATCCAGCGCTGCCAGTCTTTTTCGACTGCTTTCCATAGCGCTTTTGAAAGCTGGGCCATCCGCTGGCTGAACATAAATGCTTCTTTCATTGTATAATGATGGGTCGATGCAGAATCGTTTGCTTTATGAATGTCGTCCACCTCAAATCTATTATTTCATTGCTTTATATTATGCCAATAAAATAAAAAAATAGAAAGAGGAAATTAACGAAAATTTTTGAATAAGCTGAAAAATAAAATAAACGAAAAGGGAATTCCCTTTTCGTTTATTTTATTTGCCTGAGCCCGGCGGCTGCGGCAGAGTTTCCTGCAGGTCTTCAACGGTATGTTGAATATTGGAAATTTCTTTTTGAAGTGTTTTAACATTTGGCTCAATACTTTCTTTCCAAAGAGCCGCATTTGTTTTTAAACTATTTACTTTTTCAGGCACTTCCTGTTTCGCTGTTTGAACAAGACGCTTAACGGACTCTTTCACCTGGCCGGCATTATCCTTGATTTCCATCGAAGCCAGCTTGGCAGACACTTGCTTGTTTTTTAAATTTTTACGTGTTTCCTGTCCGCTTGCCGGCGCTTTCAACAGCGCTGCCGCCGCACCGCCGGCAAGTCCAGCTGCAAATCCTGCAAATAGGGCTTTCTTATTCATGTTTTCCACCTCTTTAGTCATGTTATTCGTATCTACTCATACATATATGAATTATCGTTCCCGAAAAAAGACTCGGACAAACATAGGTCAGCGGCTTCTTCTTAAAGGCGAGAATGGATCAAAGAAGCAATTTGCGCTAAATCGTACTGGCCATTATTTTCTTTAAATGAAGGATGGAAGCCGTCATCTGTTCCGTAACGCGGAATTAAGTGCATATGGTAATGAAAAACCGTCTGTCCGGCTGTTTCACCGTTATTGTTTAATAAATTTAACCCTTTAGGAGAGAAGGCAGCTTGAATGGCCTTCGCTACTTTCTGTACCGATTCGAAGAAAGGGCCGGCTGTTTCTGGATGAAGCTCGAAAAGGTTTTCATGATGTGCTTTTGGGATCACCAGTGAATGGCCTTTTGTTACCTGGCTGATATCGAGAAAAGCATAGACATTTTCATCTTCGTATACTTTTGCTGACGGAATGTCTCCTTTTATAATTTTACAAAATATGCAGTTGTCCATGATTCAGCACTCCTTTTATGTATTGGCTAAGAAAAGTGTAGCATACATTCCAGGTGCAGGGAACTATGTGCAAAAGGGATAATTTTGATATGATACGGGTAACGATTTGAGGAGAAAGGACGTTTTCGAATGTCATTATTATCTGTGGAAAATATTACCGGAGGATATACCCGGAAACCAGTACTGCACGACGTTTCATTTCAAGTCGGCAAGGGCGAGCTTGTCGGGCTGATCGGATTAAACGGAGCCGGTAAAAGTACAGCTATCAAGCATATTATTGGCTTAATGGAGCCGACGAAAGGAAGCGTTTCGATCAATGGGCGCACTCTTGAAGAAAATCCATCCGTGTACCGGCGCCAGTTTTCATTTATACCGGAAACACCGGTGCTTTATGATGAGCTGACACTTGAGGAACATATGCGGTTAACAGCCGCTGCTTATGGCTTATCAGAAGCGGAGTATGAAAAACGCATTGGCCCGCTTTTAAAAGAATTTCGTCTCGATGCAAAGATGAAATGGTTTCCGGCTCACTTTTCAAAAGGAATGAAACAGAAAGTGATGATTATGGGCGCGTTTTTAACGGAACCGGCACTTTATATTATCGACGAGCCATTTGTAGGACTTGACCCGCTCGGTATCCGTTCGCTTCTTGATTTAATGGATAACATGAAAAGAAGCGGTGCGGGTATTTTAATGTCCACACACATCCTGGCGACGGCGGAAAAGTATTGTGACAGATTTGTGATTTTACATGAAGGGCACGTGCGTGCGAAAGGCACAATGGAAGAGCTGCGCCGTAATTTCAGTATGCCGGACGCTGCACTGGATGATATTTATGTAGAATTGACGAAGGAAGCAGCACTATGAAGTTTTCAGCGAACGATTTGTTTAAAGAACGTGCTTCCGCATATTATGCGGAAATCCGCAAGTATACACGTTATATGTTTAATGATCATCTGGCTTTTGTGCTCGTTTTTGCGCTTGGGGCGGTTTTGTACTATTACAGCGGCTGGATACGCACCATTGATGAATCATTTCCGGCCCCTTTTATTATGGCAGCTGTGCTCGGTGCCGTGCTTGCCTGGAGCCCCGTTTATACCTATATAAAGCCGCCTGATACGGTGTACCTGCTTCCGCTTGAAAGTGAGTTAAAAGCTTATTTTCAAAAAGCGGTGTGGACGAGCTTTGCAGCACAAAGCTATGTACTCATTGCGCTGTTGGCTTTTGCTATGCCGATGTACGCAAAAGCCGCGGGAACAGGATATGAAAACTTTTTTGTATTTTTAGGCGCTGTTTTGGCCGCGAAGATCTGGAATTTATTTTGTCGTTTTCGTGCGTTAAACACACTGACAGGCCAAACACGAACAATGGATATAGCAGTTCGTTTTCTGCTGAACGTCTCTTTTCTATCGGCTGTTTTTTTAACGGAGTATGTATGGGCCGGTGCCGCTGTGCTGTTTGGACTGCTATGGCTGTTTTATATAAGACGACTCGGAAACCGTCCTTTAAAATGGGAATTGCTGGCTGAGTTTGAAGGAAAAAGAATGGCGGCTTTTTACCGGCTGGCGAATATGTTTACAGATGTGCCGCATTTGCGTGGCACGGTAAAGCGCCGTGCCTGGCTGGATGGCCTGTTGCCGGGACCAGAAAAGGGCACGTACACGTATCTGCTTTTCCGAACCTTTGTGCGGATGAATGAATATATTGGATTGTTTGTCCGGCTGACTGTGATCGCTGCATTGATTATCACCTTAAGCGGTCTGCTGCCGATTCAGCTCATTTCTGCGCTGCTCTTTTTGTACTTAACCGGATTTCAATTACTGCCTATTTGGGCCAAACACGGCTATCTGATCTGGCCGAAACTTTATCCGGAAGGGGAAGAAGGAAAGCAAAGGGCACTTCAGCTTTTGCTGATGCGTGTACTGCTGATTCAATCGGTTGTATTCGGCATTGCTGCTCTGTCAGGCGGATGGCTGGAAGCCGCTATTGTTTTGTCTGTGTCTATTACGTTCACGCTTTTCTTTGTTTGGATATATACACCAGGTCGGTTGAAAAAAATGAATCGTTTTTAAAAAAGGATTTTGTATGGTACTAGTTCATTGGTCATGCTACACTGTTGAAAAACATACAGGGGTGTAGAGGGTGCTCTGGATTAGTTTAGTTTGTTTGATTTTATTTGCGGTTTTATTGTTTGGATTTGATTCTGGCTGGGCATCAGGCATCGACCGCGCTATGCTCGATGCTTTTGATGGAGATTCTTTTTTTACCCATTTCAGCGTGCTTGGCTCTCAAGCTGTTTTAAGCGGAGGGGCTATTCTGCTTATTGTATTTCTGTTTTGGAAGCGAAACATAGCAGGTATGACGGCCGTTTTGATTGGTGTAGGACTCGGAAATGTACTAAATAAAGCATTGAAAGAGTGGGTCGCCCGCGAGCGGCCACCCTTTCCGCATGGAGAAGATGGGTTCAGCTTTGTCAGCGGCCATGCCATGATCGGTCTTATTTTTTATTTGTTTGTGGCCTACTTTCTTTGCTTATATGTGAAAAAAACCATGTCTTTTTATGTGGCTGCACTGCTGCTTGCCTTTTTAGCAGGCGCCAGCCGGGTAGCGGGCCATGCCCACTATGCAACGGATGTAGCAGCTGGCTGGCTGCTGGGCGGTGGAATTTTTCTGCTGATTGCTTTTTTCTTAAACAAGCGGCTTAATCGCCGCCTTCAAGCATAAAAATGGCAAGAAGCCAGGGGGGTACCCCCTGGCTGTTATTGTTCGTTTGGAATGGTAAAGGTTGTTACGTAAGATTCACCAGAAAAGATATTTGGCTTTTTATCAAGCCCGCCTTCGGTACCACGCTTTTTGTGTGCTTCATTAAATGCCTGGGAGGATTTCCAATTTTCAAACGACGCCGAATCTTCCCATTGTGTAAAAATAACGTACGTATCTGATTTAATTGGGCGCAGAACTCTAATTGAGAGAAATCCTGGCTGATTCTCAATCGCGCCTGCCCGGTTTTTAAAGCGGTGTTCAAATAAAGGGCGGCCTTCGTCCGTTACAGGGATATTGTTTAAAACAACATAACCGCGGTTTACCAGTTCTCCAGAAGCATCCACGACTTCATAGCGGCGCGGGGTTGAAAAAACCGTTTTGCCGCTTGTTTCATGAACAAGGGCCGCACCCTGGGCACCGTCCATCAGTAAAATATTTTCTTTACTGTGTTTTTTCTGGATGGTTTTTAAAAAGTCATACGTTCCGGTTGTAATAAACACATTCATCTCCAATCACCTCACGTTCTAGTATATCTTTTTTTGTACCCTTCTTTCCAATTTCCACACATTATTTTGGCAAATTTGCGAACAGTACACCTCTTTAGTGAAAAGTACCATATTGTAAGCTATAATACATAATAGTAATTCTAATCTGTCATAGTTGAAAGGTGGCTCTCAATCCATATGAGGCATTTGAATGATACATTTTTAAAAGCGGCACGGGGAGAAAAAACAGACTGTACACCCGTCTGGTTTATGCGCCAGGCAGGACGTTCACAGCCGGAATACCGGAAGCTGAAGGAAAAATATTCGCTGTTTGAAATTACACACCATCCGGAAATTTGTGCGTATGTTACACGCCTGCCGGTTGAGCAGTACGATGTTGATGCAGCGATTCTTTATAAAGATATTATGTCCCCGCTTCCGTCTATTGGAGTGGATGTAGATATAAAATCTGGGATCGGCCCGGTGATATCAAATCCGATCCGCTCGCTGCAGGACGTAGAAAAACTTGGAGAGATCGACCCGGAAAGCGACGTGCCTTATGTGCTTGAGACCATCCGGCTGCTGACAGAAGAGCAGTTGAACGTCCCATTAATTGGTTTTGCCGGTGCGCCTTTTACGCTGGCCAGTTATATGATCGAAGGCGGGCCATCCAAAAACTACAATAAAACAAAAGCATTTATGTACGCGGATCCAAAAGCATGGTTCGCGCTTATGGATAAACTAGCGGACATGACGATTACATATGTTCGTTCCCAAGTTAAAGCAGGCGCCAAAGCCATACAGATTTTTGATTCGTGGGTAGGTGCACTAAACGTATCTGATTACCGGACGTTTATCAAACCGGTGATGGAACGGATTTTCAGTGAGCTTCGTTCAGAAGGGGTGCCGCTGATTATGTTTGGAGTAGGCGCGAGCCATTTAGCAAAAGAGTGGCATGACCTTCCGCTTGATGTAGTCGGACTCGACTGGCGCACCCAAATCGCTGAAGCAAGGGAAATGGGCTTGACCAAAACATTGCAGGGGAACCTGGACCCTGCCATTTTACTGGCTCCGTGGGAAGTCATTGAAGAGCGCACGAAGGCGATTTTAGATCAGGGGCTGGCGTCACCGGGCCATATTTTCAATCTTGGGCACGGTGTATTCCCGGAAGTAAATCCGGATACGTTAAAGCGCCTGACTGCATTTGTTCATGAATATACAGCACGATAAGCCATTTATTTTAACGAATCTTTTTTTCATGTCATACTAGATAAAAGAAGCAATGAATCAAACGAGGTGGAAGCAGCATGACTAAAAAACAGATGGGCCTTCTTGTGATGGCGTACGGAACGCCTTATAAAGAAGAAGATATTGAACGATACTATACGCATATTAGGCACGGCCGCAAGCCGTCAGAGGAAGCGCTGGAAGATTTGCGAAGCCGCTATGAAGCCATTGGCGGTATTTCGCCGCTTGCTAAAATTACCGAAGAGCAGGCGCAGAAGCTTACAGATTTCTTAAACAATATGCAGCAGGAAATCGAATTCAAGCTGTATATTGGCTTAAAGCACATCGAGCCTTTTATTGAAGATGCTGTACATCAAATGAAGCAGGACGGCATTGAGGAAGCTGTTTCAATCGTATTGGCGCCGCACTTCTCTACGTTTAGTGTAAAGTCATATAATGAGCGGGCGGCTGAAGAGTCAGCGAATATTAACGGACCTTCCATTACGTCAATTGAAAGCTGGTATCAGGAGCCTAAATTTATTCAATACTGGGCAGATCAAATTGAAGCAACCCTCCAGACGATGAGTGAGGAAGAAAGAAAGAACTTTGTACTGATTGTATCCGCACACAGCCTGCCGGAAAAAATCATTGTAGCGGGTGATCCGTATCCACAGCAGCTGAAAGAAACAGCCGACTTAATTGCCGGCGCAGCGGGCGTTGAGCAGTATGCTGTTGGCTGGCAAAGTGCCGGCAATACGCCGGAGCCATGGATTGGCCCGGATGTTCAGGATTTAACGCGTGATTTATATGAGCAAAACGGCTATAAAGCGTTTATGTACGTGCCGGCCGGATTTGTGGCGGATCATCTTGAAGTGCTGTACGATAATGACTATGAATGCCGGGTTGTCACAGACGAAATCGGTGCTGGATATTACCGTCCAGCCATGCCAAACGCCCGTCCGGAATTTATTGAGGCGCTTGGTGCTGTGGTCATGAAGCACTTAAAGGAAGAAGGAAAACTATAATATCTATCCCGCCGTTCTTCGGCGGGATTTTTTATTGACAAGCAAAGACGGGGAGCATAAAATAAGCATCAGAACTAAATGACCGAATTGTTATTTTGGTCAAAAAGAGGTGAAGAAGTGGCGTCGGAACGGAAAAAAGATGTTATTGAAGCCGCAACAAAATCGTTTACAATGTTTGGCTACAAGGCCACCACAATGGATCAGGTGGCGAAACTGGCCAATGTCGGCAAAGGCACTATTTATACCTTTTTTAAAAATAAAGATGAATTATTTCAAGATATTTGGGTGACATTGATCGAAGAAATGAAAGAAGCGGCAGAAGCCGTCATTGACCCGGTACATTCCTTCCAGGAAAATGTTCATCTAGCGCTGTTTGAAATGCTTGTTTTCCGCACAAAGCATCAACTTGCGATCAAGCTGTTCCAGGAAGAAAAGGAAATGGGAACACCCGCAGCAGCCGAGGCATTAAAAAAAATGGAAGATGCCATTGTCGCTTATATTGCCGCTAAAGCGAAAGAAGCGATGGAGAAAAATGAAATTGAGCAGACAGATCCTGAGATAGCGGCTTTTGTGATGCTGAAGCTTTATGTTACGCTCGTAGCGGACTGGGAGCGGCGCGGCCGCACGCTGTCAAAAGAAGAAATTGCTAAACTGTTTGAGCTGTTTATATTTAAAGGACTGTCCCGGTAAGGGGCTTTCTTTTTGAAATAAAATGACCGAATGAACAATTTGGTCACTATGGAGGTAATCATATGTTTTGGAAAGAAATAAAAGAAATCGGCCAAAATCGAATGCTGCGCATTTCGATCATTGCCATTATGCTGATTCCGCTTTTGTATTCCGGTATTTTTTTATGGGCATTTTGGGACCCATACGGACATTTGGACCAGCTGCCGGTTGCAGTTGTTAATAACGATAAGGGAGCGGATTACGAAGGAGAAAACCTTCATATTGGTGATGATCTCGAGAAAGAGCTCCAAAAAAGCAATGATTTTGATTTCCACATCGTCACCAAAAAAGAAGCACTCGACGGTTTAAAACAGCAGGAATATTATATGATGATTGAAATACCTGAAAACTTCTCTCAAAACGCTACGACGTTAATGGATGCAAAACCGGAAAAGCTTGAATTAATTTATACGCCAAATGAAAGCTACAATTTTGTTTCCTCGCAAATTGGCCAGTCTGCGATGAAAGAAATTCGGGCTTCTATTCAAAAGGACGTCACAAAAACGTACGCAAAGTCGATGTTTGACGCTGTTAAGAAAATGGGAGACGGTTATACAGAAGCCGGAAAAGGGGCCGAAAAGCTTGACGAAGGCGCGCTGAACATAACAAAAGGCACGAGTGAATTGAAAAAAAATCTGGCCGATCTTGCAAACAATTCGGTTTCGTTTGCTTCGGGAGTAGACAAAGCAACGGAAGGGTCGAAGCAGGTCGCAAGCGGAGCGGCTTCTCTTTCCAGCGGCCTTAGTCAGCTTGCAGACGGACAGGCAAAGCTTGCAGACGGAGGACAGAATCTGCAGGCGGGCATCGATCAGCTTGCTGCCGGGTCGGCTTCTCTTAAAGACGGTCTTGCATCAGCAAATGACAGTATGCCGAAGCTGATAGACGGAACCGCTGCTGCAAAAAGCGGCGTAGACCAATTTCGCAAACAGGTTCCAGCCCTGGCGGATGGAGCCGCTGCTCTTGCTTCAGGCGCAGATGAATTAAACGCTGGCATGGATCAATTTGAAGCAAAGTTGAAAAGTCAAATCAGTGCAGCGCAAAAAGCCCAAATGGATGAGCTGCTGCCGGTGTTATCACAGGTGATGACGGAAGAACAGATTGCTGCTATGCAAACAAAAATGGCTGTGCAGCAGGAAAAGTTGAATGAAGGCATTTCAGCGGGGGTTGATGAGCTGCAAAGTGGAAGCAGCCAGATTGGATCAGGAGCACGGGAATTAAATAAATCAGTTTCACAGACGATGCCGGGCAAGCTGGATGAATTATCGGCTGGACTTGGAGAGATACAAAAAGGCCAGCAGCAGCTGCAGGCGGGTCTTGGGAACCTCCAGTCGGGAGCCGCTACATTAAATGAAGGCACGAAAAATCTTCAATCAGGCAGCGGGACACTCGTAACCGGATTAAACACGCTGACCGAAAAAACAGCCGAAGCGAAATCAGGAGCCGATACACTGGCAAAAGGAGCGGGTGACCTCTCAACCGGATTATCGGATCTTGCCGGCGGGTCCCATCAGTTATCTGACGGGGCAGGGAAGCTGGCTGACGGTTCTGCGGAGCTCGCCAGAGGATCTGCTGATCTGGAACAAGGAACAAAAAAATTGAAGGCGGAATTGTCAAAAGCAGCGGGTGAAGCAGGAGATGTGAAAGCTGATGATGATACGTATAATATGATGGCAGAACCAGTGCAGGTAGAAAAAGAATCCTTACACAAAGTGCCAAACTACGGAACAGGCATGGCGCCTTACATGCTGTCACTCGGCTTGTTTGTTGGTGCGATTATGCTGACGATTATTTTCCCGCTCAAAGAAGCGCCGGAGCAGCCGAAAAGCGGACTTGCCTGGTTTTGTGGAAAGCTTGGTATCTTTCTGCTTGTCGGTGCGTGTCAGGCAGTAGCTGCATCAATCTTTTTGCTCGGCGTGCTTCATTTGCATGTGCAAAGCGTACCGCGCTTTTTTATATTGGCGTTTATCGCGAGCGCTGCTTTTATGACGCTCATTCAAATGCTGGCCACGATCCTTGGCAATCCAGGCCGTTTTGTAGCAGTGCTTATTTTGATCAGCCAGCTGACAGCGAGCGGCGGAACGTTCCCGCTCGAGCTTATTCCGAAAGCACTGCAGCACTTGACCAGCTTTTTGCCAATGGCTTATTCGATCAATGCGTTTAGAGCCGTTATTTCAAGTGGTGATTATACATTTATGTGGCAGAATGCCGCTGTTTTAATTGGATTTGCCCTGTTTAATATAACGGTAACTGCTTTGTATTTCCGCGGCCAGTACAAAAAGCAGTATGGGCGGCTTGAAGCAGCATGAGACGGCTTCAGCCGTCTTTTTCGAATAATCTTCACACTTATTTCACACCCAATCCCTATAATGAAAGGAAAAGCAGGGAGGCGCATAAAAGTGAAGAGTATTATACTGGTCATGCTTTTGCTGCTTGCCGGCTGCGGCCGCGCAGCGTTTGAGCCGGTTCATGCAGATAAGTTTGCCGCTGTTTTAACCATTAAAGAGCCGGGCATAACCTTTATCGCACCCGATGGGACCATACTTGCTGAGTGGGCGTTTGACGAACCATACACAGGCAGTCTTCTGTTTGACGATAAAATGCTTTTGTACGGCACAGAACTTACCCATGCCAAGCTTTACTCGGTTGAGACGGGCAAAGAGCTTGCGGAGTGGGAAGTGCCAAAAGGAGTGACAGGTGCTGCTTATGTAAAAGAAACAAATGAAGTGGCACTTTCAGTAAAAGAAGACGGAGCGGTCCATTTTTTAAATAGCGAAGGCCGGGAAACGAAAAAAACACGAACGGGGCATTACCCGATGACCATGCTTGAATATAAAGGGAAATTGTATATTATTAATTACCGGGATACGGTACTATCAGAATTGGATGTACACACACACCGCATTACCCGGGAATTCGCCATCCCAACGTCTTCGACTGGCTTAGCTGTAAATAAAGAGAAAAATGAGCTGTGGGTTGGCGGCCATGGGATTGGGGCTCGTGCCGGTGAAACCATTCATGTCTATTCACTTGAAACCGGCTCATTGACTGGAACAGCGGATGCACCGGTCATGCCCATTGCTTTTGCTTCAAAAAGCGGGTTTATGTATGCCGCGAGCCATGGATCGAATAAGCTGTTTGCTTTTGATCCAGAAAGAAAATTGGCGGCGCAAACGGACGCGCCGGCCAATCCATTCGCCATTGCCGTGCTTGGAAAAACCATTCTTTCAGCCGGCTATGACAGCGGGACACTTTCTTTGTATGAAGAAAAAACACTTGAAAAACACAAGACTATTAATATAGGTAAAGGACCATTTATGATTTTTGTTGAAGAAGGTGAATGAGATGACGCATTTATTAGTTGTAGATGATGAGCAGGATATGGTGGATTTGGTCACGATGTATCTAGAAAATGCCGGGTACACCGTCAGCTCAGCTTTAAATGGAGAAGAAGCGGAAGAAAAATTAAAAGAGCTTCAGCCGGACCTTATACTGCTGGATATTATGATGCCGGGGCGCGATGGTTTTGCTGTGTGCGAGGCCATCCGTTCTTACAGCGACATCCCCATTATTTTTTTGAGCGCACGCGGAGAAGAGTGGGACAAGGTGCGCGCCTTTTCGCTTGGAGGAGATGACTATATTGTGAAGCCCTTTTCTCCTGGAGAAATGACTGCCCGTATTCAAGCAGTGCTTCGTCGATTCGGCTCTTCGACGGATAAACGGGAGACGATCCAGTATCAAACTCTTTTGATCGATATTCATTCCCGGGCGGTAAAGGTAGACGGTACAGCCGTCGGGCTGACAATGAAAGAATTTGACTTGCTCGTTCTTCTTGCAAAAAACCGGGGGCGGATTTTTTCGCGGGAAGAACTGCTTGAAACCGTCTGGGGAACAGAGTACAGGGGCGGCACCCGAACAGTAGATACACATATTAAAACATTGCGGATGAAATTGAAGCACGAAGGAGCCTCCATTGAAACCGTTTGGGGAATTGGCTATAAATTTGTGGACGGCACAATATGACATTTCGGAAAAAACTGTGGATGACGCTGTTTATTTTTGTTCTTCTTGCAGTTGGATCTGCATTTGGCCTCTCTTATACGCTGTATGAAAAGCTGTATGTAGAAAGTGTTAAAGACGAACTGAAAGCCGCGGCAGAAAACCTGTCGGACGATTATAAGGGAGGAGAATTGAACGCTGCATTTGTAGAACGCGTCGGCTGGTTCAGTGAAAAGTCACCATTTGAAGCTTTCGCCGTACATAATCCGAGGGAGCTTGCTGCCTGTATTCCATATGAAGCGGATTATGAAACACTGATCGGGCCGGAAGAAAGAGAAAAGCTGCTGGAAAATAAAATGATTGAAGAAACCGGTTATTCCGAGCGGTTTGACCGGCAGATTATTTCCGTTATTTATCCACTTTTGGACGACAAGCAGTTAAAAGGCATTCTTTATTTGTATATACCTCTCGAACGAATTGATGAACTTGTGTCGAGCCTGATTTTGTTCTGGGCAGCGGGGGCTGCAATGCTGACGGCTGTTCTCCTGTATGGAGGCATGAGATGGACACGCCATGTAGTCAAGCCGCTTGAAGAGATGAAAGGAGCGGCCGTCCGCTTATCAAAAGGGGATTATATGGCACGCGTACCGGCTGAATCAAAGGATGAGTTTGGCCAGCTTGCGCGTACGTTCAATGAAATGGCTGAAGCGATTCAAAAAGAAAACGAACAGCGGAAAACATTTTTGGCAACTGTTTCACATGAGCTTCGTACTCCGCTTAGTTATATAAAGGGCTATAGTGAAGCAATGATAAACGGTATCGGCCGCCCGAAACAGCAGCTCAGTATTATTCAGCGCGAGGCCGCCCGAATGGAGCGCCTTGTAAACGATCTGCTTGAATTAATCCGGCTCGATTCGAATAAAATGAATATAGAAAAAACCTTTCTTCCGCTTGCTGATCTTGTTTATCGGACTGTCGACACGTTTCGGCTGAAGCATGACCGTTTTGCGCTTGACATAGACGAAGAAACGATTGTATATGGGGATGAAGACAGACTGAGTCAAGTGATGACCAATATTATTGACAACGCGGTGCGGTATTCGCAAAAAAATAAGCCCATTTACATTACGCTCAGACAAGAAAAAGATCAAGTTAAATGGATCGTTCGTGATATTGGAGCCGGCATGCCTGAGGAAGAAATTCCGAAGGTCACAAACCAATTTTACCGTATCAATAAAGCGCGTACCCGTGAAGACGGAGGATCAGGTTTGGGTTTGTCGATTGTGAAGCAGATTGTTGAACGCCATGGAGGAGAGCTTAATATACAAAGCGAAGCAGGAGTAGGGACAACCGTTACGGTTACTCTGCCGGCGCTGATAGAAGAAGGAGAGGAAACATGAACAGGAAAGCAGTATGCATGATGATGCTTGGATTGTTGCTGGCCGCCTGTACACCTGAAAAAAACGAGCCGCCTCCGCTTCCCGAGCCGGTTGAAGCTGTTCTTCATGTACCTGAAAAAGTGGATGCAGGCGAAGAAGTCACGGTTTCTACTACCATTACCGAAGACGGAGAACCAGTTGATAATCCCGATGAAGTAAAATATGAAATTTGGAAAGATGGCCATAAAGAAAACAGCGAAATGCTTGATGCAGTCTCAAAAGGAAATGGTGTATATACTGTTTCCAAAACATTTAACGAAGAAGCTGTTTATTATGTACAGGTGCACGTTACAGCACGAGGATTGCACACAATGCCAAAATCGGCTTTTTCTGTCGGCAATGCTGTCACGCCGGCTCAGCCGGATAAAGAAGCGCAATAAAAACGTAAATGAAACCCCCTGCCGGTTGAGGCAGGGGGTTTTTATGACGCAGGCGACAGGGTTACAGATCCTTTGATGCGCAAGTTGAGCATGTATTGCTGTAGCAGTCATGCTGTTCTTCGATATGAGAACCGCAGCTTGTGCATTGTTTTGGCGGAAGGTTTTTGAAAAATTCAACGATGTCTGTGATCATGTTTGTCTCTCCTTTGTTATATAACTGATTGATTTGTTGTTAATAGTGTATTATAACAGAACCAAATCGTCAACCGTTTTCTGAAAATTTATTTTATTTTTTCGGAATAAGGGAATACAATGAGAAAAGAAAGGAGCATACATATATGAATGTAACTGTACTAGGCTGCTGGGGCGGCTTTCCGAAAGCGAATGAGGCCAGCAGCGGATATTTGGTTGAACATGACGGTTTCAAGCTGCTTGTAGACTGCGGCAGCGCTGTTTTATCGAAACTGCAAAATCATTTAAAGCCAGCAGATCTTAATGCTGTTATTCTGTCCCATTATCACGCAGATCATGTAGCGGATATTGGCGTATTGCAGCATGCGCTTTTAATTGATTCTTTTACAAGTAAAACGAGGGAAGAGCCTCTTGCTATTTACGGACATAATGAAGCAGACGGATTCCAAACCTTGACGTACAAAAACATAACGAAGGGCGTTGCTTATAATCCTGCGGATACACTTCAAGCCGGGCCTTTTTCGATTTCATTTTTCAAAACAAATCACCCGGCGCCCTGCTATGCCATCAAAATTACAGACGGAACAGATACGGTGGTGTATACAGCGGATACCGCCTTTCACAGGGAGCTTGCATCTTTTGCACAAGGTGCAGATGTACTGCTTGCTGAAAGCAACTTATATAAAGGAATGGATGGCTCTTCGGCCGGGCATATGACAGCGCAGGAAGCCGGCATCCTTGCCAGAGAAGCACAAGTGAAAACATTAGTGCTGACTCATTTGCCTCACTATGGAGAACTTGATCAGCTTGTCCAGGAAGCCGGCGAAGAATTTAGCGGCCCTATTATGCTCGCAAGAGAAAACTTGGAAATTGGTTTTTAAAATATAGAAAGCAGGCTGATTCAAAACACTTGTCCTTCAAGGAACACTGCCGGATGGGAAGCGGTTAAAGGCATGAGCATTCACAGCGGGCAGGTAACATTGAAAGCGGGCATTTGCTGGCAGCCCAAAAGCCGCACTTGCGGCTTTTTTGTTGTTTTATATAATAGAGAAAACAGATTTGTTATTTGTTTGACACGGGGGAGGATGAAACGGTGAATGTATCATGGGCACTTGAACAAATGGGGTCTATTCAAGCTAATAAAAGAGCATATACATTTTTAAATACGTCTGCGACTTATCGGGAGCTGAACGATAATGCTACACGATTTGCGGCCGGCCTACAGTCACTTGGTTTTCAAAAGGGGGACCACATTGCTTTATTGCTGGGCAATTCACCGCAGTTTATCGTTTCGTTTTATGGGGCGCTGCGGGCGGGTCTCATTGTGGTTCCAATCAACCCAGCTTATACACGAAATGAATTGCTTTATATTTTACAAAATAGTGATACAAAAGCAGTTGTGACGACGGACAAGCTACTTCCCGTTATGGAAAGTATGCATCAGGAACTTCCAGCTGTCAGCCAGTTTATTCTCTGTACATCTGATCATCCCTTTACACATGAACCTGATAAGCCGGATCTTTCTATTTCCCTAAAATTGAAAACGTTTTCCGAATTAGCTGAGTGTGAAAATCCTCTTTGCAGGCTTGATTTGTGCGAAGTAGATACAGCTGTGATCTTATATACATCTGGTACAACCGACCATCCGAAAGGTGTCATGCTGACGCATAAAAATATGTATTCAAATGCGCGGGATATTGCCGAATACTTATCTATGACGAATTCAGATATTGTCATCACCGCTCTGCCCATGTTTCATATTTTTTGCTTAACGGTCATGCTGAATACGCCTCTTATTTGCGGAGCTGAAATCATTATTCTGCCGTCATTCAGCCCGAAAGAAGTGTTTCAGGCAGCTAAAGAACACAAAGCGACTGTGTTTGCTGGTGTGCCGACCATGTATTCTTTTTTAATACAGCATTCAAAGGCACAACCGGCTGATTTTTCGTCTGTCCGCCTTTGTATATCCGGCGGAGCGCCTATGCCTGTCTCCCTTTTGAAGCAGTTCGAGGAAACATTTTATGTGCGCGTTTCAGAAGGATACGGACTGTCAGAAGCAAGCCCGGTTACTTGTTTTAACCCGCTTGACCGTCCACGTAAAGCCGGTTCGATTGGCTGCTCTATTCCGAACGTTGAAAACAAAATCGTCAATGAACTCGGCGAAGAAATAGCACTTGGCCAGGTAGGTGAATTGATTGTGAGAGGGCCAAATGTGATGAAAGGATATTATAAAATGCCGGAAGAAACAGCGGCTGTTCTTCGAGACGGCTGGCTGTATACCGGGGATTTGGCCTGCCAGGACGATGAAGGCTATTTTTATATTGTAGACCGGAAAAAAGATCTGATATTAGTAGGCGGGTACAATGTATATCCGCGTGAAGTAGAAGAAGTCTTATATGAGCACCCCAGTATTAGAGAAGCCGCTGTGCTTGGTGTCCCGGATCCCGATTATGGAGAAGCGGTTCTCGCTTTTGTTGTTCAACATGGAGATTCCTTAACCGAAGAAGAGATCCGGACATATTGCAAAGAAAGACTTGTTTCGTATAAGGTACCATCATCCGTAGAGTTTTTAAAAGAGCTGCCGAAAAACACAACTGGAAAAATTTTAAGAAGATCGCTTAAAAAACAAATTGAAAAACAGAGATAATCCACGCGCCAGCCTGCTGCCGGCGCATTTTTTTATTGTTGGACTCCACGCAAAAGAGTATAATTTGTTGAAAAATGAGAAAATGGAGGGGACGAAGTGGAAACAACAGCGGCAGCGCAAAGTGAATTTAAAGATGGGCTCGCAGCCGGCATAGGCATTGCCATTGGTTATGTGCCGGCAGCTCTTACATATGGCCTGCTCGCTAAAAGTGCGGGGTTAACATTGGCCGAGGCGATGTCATTGAGCATCTTTGTTTTTGCCGGAGCCGCTCAGTATATAGCTTTAAGCTTGATCACGATCGGCACAGGGATTTTTGAAATTGTGCTGACGACCTTTATTCTGAACATCCGCCACTTTCTAATGTCAACTGCTTTAAATGAAAAAGCGGAAGAAGAGCCTCTCTGGAAAAAAGCCGCTTATGCTTTTGGCGTGACAGATGAAACATTTTCAGTGGCGGCAATGAAAAGCGGAACGCTTCATTCCTCTTTTATGGCAGGTCTTGTGCTTATTTCTTATTCCAGCTGGGTGCTCGCCTCGGGAGTCGGCTATCTGGCAGGAAGTGCCATGCCGCCTGTTGTTCAGGAAAGTATGGGCATTGCCTTATACGCCATGTTTATTGGCCTTTTGGTGCCGTCGCTTAAAAAAAGCGCAAAAGCGGTTCTGCTGGCTTCTACTGCAGCGGTATTAAACTGTATTTTTACGTACTCGGATGCTCTTTCAAGCGGCTGGTCTATTATTGTGTCAACGCTTATTGCCGCGATCAGTATTGAAGCAGCTGACCAGGCAAAAAGAAAGGGGAGCAGAGAATGAGTATAACGATTGCGGCGATTGTGATAGGGATGACTCTCGTAACATATATTCCGCGTATGCTGCCGTTTGTTTTGTTTAAAGGCAAAGAGCTGCCTTCTTTTTGGCAGGGAATACTGCAGAACGTTCCGTATGCTACTCTAGGCGCGCTTATTTTTCCAGGAATTTTAACCTTTCATGAAAATACGGCCTTTGCTTTAATTGGAACAGCGGCAGCTTTTATTCTTGCGTTTACAGGCGCTAACATTATTATTACGGTTCTTGGGTCAATTGGAATTTTAACGGTTTTATCCGTTTTTTCAATGTGAGAGGGGAAATGCACGCTCAAAAGCACCCGTATCTAGAAGGATACGGGGCTTTTAGGTTAAGTATGGGATTTTGTCGTTTGGGGAAACCAGTGTGAAGGGAAGCATCAAGATGCGCGATAGGTTTTCTCCAAACGGTTTAATTCATCAGATAGTGCAATAAAAGCGGAACGGTCGCCTTTATCAAGTGAAAGATCGATTTTTTCCATTAATGCGGCTTTTTCTTTTTTGTATAGAATATCGCTTAAAAAGCTGTCAATAAATTCGCTCATTACTGTTTTTTCTTTTTCACGGGGCATCGGGGACTTCATCATCTCAGCAAAGTAATTGTTGTTTTCCATTTTTAATCACCTCAGATACCTTTTTTTTATTATATGGGATTCCAAACAACTAATCAACAGAAAGTTTAAAATTTTTAGAAAATTATTTCTCGTGGCAAATGGGACAATTTTACTGCTAAATGATAGAATAAAGTCGTTCAAATAAATGAAAGAAACGGGTGAGTCGATCAAGTGAACAACCAGCCGAATGATGTAAACAGCGAATATATTATCAATGAACGTACTCTTTCCCTGGAACCGATTCGTTTTGGAGAATACACAAAAGTGTATGAAAAAAACAAAGAACCGGTTATGATAAAGAAAACGCCGCTGAAAATTATTCGGCAAAGCTGCATTCGCTACCTTTCAACCTATGAAGGCCGGAGAGAAGCTTCTACCAGAGTCCTTGGCATCAATCGAAAAGTTCCGGTTAATGTGGATCATTTGAAAGGTACTTATCTATTCCCGACGATTTCTCATTTAAAACCTGAATGTATATGGATTACACTTTCCCATTTAAAATTCTTGGAAAAAATCGATAAAAAACAAACAAAAGTAACATTTACAGACGATCAAGCCATTATGGTGCCGGTCTCGCCTCTTGCTGTTCATAATCAGATTATGATGACAAAAGAACTTTATGAAAGGGGAAATGCCAGCTCACCTTCTATACAAACCGAAAAAGTCACTCGTGCTCAATATGTTGTCGGGGTAAAAGAAAATATCATTTCGTTTTTTTATACCCGAAACAGGGAATGAGCAGAACAAGGATGGATAACGAAAGGGAACAAGTCAATGAATTTCTCAATAGATCATATTATGGAATGGATTCAGCGGTACGAGTCATTTGGGCCGCTGCCGGGCTTCCTGCTTCCGCTGCTTGAAGCATTCCTGCCCTTTTTGCCGCTTTTTGCTTTTGTTCTTGCAAATGTAAATGCGTTTGGGCTCTGGCTCGGTTTTTTAATTTCATGGGGAGGGGCCGTCACCGGGTCTTTCCTTGTTTTTTTGCTTGTAAGAAGATTGGGACAGCAGCGTATTTTACGTTTCCTGCAGCGAAACAAGCAGGTTGCACAAATGATGAACTGGATGGACAGGCATGGCTTTGCGCCCATTTTTTTGATGCTGTGCTTCCCGTTCACGCCTTCTGCGATTGTTAATATCGTAGCGGGCCTGTCTCATATTAGTGTGGTTCAATATTTATTTGCCGTTATGGCGGGAAAAACCGTCATGATTTTTACGATCAGCTACGTCGGCCACGATCTTTTCGCTCTTATTCATCAGCCGGGAAGAACGGCTATTATTATCGCAGCGATTGCTCTTTTATGGGCGGCAGGAAAACAATTGGAAAAGCGTCTGCAAAAATAAAAACGGCTAAGGGCCGTTTTTATTTTGTTCTTTTGACCGAACGTATGATCTTTGTTATACTGAAAGGAAGTAAAAGGAGGAATCCGGATGGCTTTACAATTTATTATCGGACGTTCCGGTTCGGGAAAAACAGAGCATATTATAAATGAAATAAAAGAACGTCTTATCCGGCAGCCAGACGGAAAGCCGCTTATTTATATTGTACCTGAGCAAATGTCATTCTTGTCAGAGTACCGCCTGGCGTCTGACCAGGAAGTCGGCGGCATTATCCGGGCGCAGGTATACAGCCTGACACGTCTTGCCTGGCGTGTTCTGCAGCAGGAAGGCGGCATGAGCAGGCAGCATATAACGCCAGCCGGTCGCAATATCCTAATTCGAAAAATTATTGAAGAGAACCGCCAGGATTTAGCCGTTTTTGCAAAAGCAGCCGATAAAACAGGGTTTGTCAGCACGGTTGAACAGATGCTGACAGAATTTCGCCAGTATTTAATTGTGCCTGAAGAAATGGAAGAGCACCGCAAGCATGTACCGGCTGCTCTCGCAGACAAACTGAGTGACCTGCAAATGATTTATACGTCATATGAGCGCGCGCTTGCCGGCAAATATATAGATTCCGAGGATTATTTGAGGCTCCTTGCCCAAATGGCCGCTTCCTCGTCTTATGTACGGGAAGCTGATATATATATAGATGGATTTCACAGCTTTACGCCGCAGGAATATGACGTAATAAGAGTATTAATGAACACAGCCAATGAAGTCACGATTGCCCTGACAACTGACCGTCCGTTCCGGGATGAGGCGCCCGAGGACACGCATTTGTTCCGCCAGCCGGGACGTGCGTATCATGATTTGTATCGGATTGCGGCAGAAGAGGAAATCGATATAAAAAAAGATCTGATCCTGTATGGCCATAAACGCCAGAAAGAGGCTTCTCTTATTCATCTTGAAATGCAGTTCGATAAACGTCCGGCACGAGCCCTGGCCCACAGCAGCGGCACCGATCTCTGGCAGGCGGCAAGCAGACGGGCGGAGGTTGAAGCAGCAGCGCGTGAAATACGCCGCCTTTCTCGCACGGAAGGACTGCGTTACAAGCAAATGGCGCTCCTTGCACGAAACGGGGAAGACTACCGGTCTATTATCGAGACCGTCTTTGATGACTACAGCATCCCGTTTTTTATCGATCAAAAAAGACCGATGCTTAATCATCCGCTCGTTGAGCTGATTCGTTCTTCATTGGAAGTAATCAGCGGAAACTGGCGTTATGAAGCAGTTTTTCGTGCAGTTAAAACCGATTTGCTTTTTTCATTTGACCAGCCGCGCGAACAGGTCCGGCGCGGAATGGACCTGCTTGAAAACTATGTGCTGGCTCATGGAATTTATGGCGAGCGCTGGACGAACGGCGAGCGCTGGACCTACCGCCGATATATGGGACTTGAATTTACCGCTGTTGCCCAGACGGATGAGGAACGGGCATTTGAAGAACGTTTAAACATAATGAAAGAAACGATTGCAGCGCCGCTTTTCCGGCTTGAAAAGCGGATGAAACGCGCCAAAAATGCGATGGAATGCTGCCGGGCTCTTTATCAGTATATTGAAGAGCTGGATATACCCCAGAAAATAGAGCAGCTCTCTATTGAAGCGGAGGAACGCGGTGAGCTGGCTGAAGCAGCACAGCACAACCAGGCATGGGATGCGGTGATCGGGATGCTCGATGAGTATGCAGAGGTAGCTGGCAGTGAAGAAATGGATGCCAAAAAATTCGCTGCCGTACTCGATGCCGGGCTTGAAGCACTTGAATTTTCAATAGTGCCGCCGGCAGCCGATCAAGTGATTGTAGCCAACCCGGATAAATCCAGACTCGCCGATATTCATACCGCTTTTATTGTCGGCATGAATGATGGCGTTTTTCCCGCCCGTCAGATGGAGGACGGCATTTTAGATGATGAAGAAAGAGAGGCGCTTCTTTCTTCCGGGATGCATGTGGCACCAGGCAGTAAAACGAAACTGCTTGATGAAGAACTCATTGCTTACCGGGCTTTTACTGTTCCATCACACCGCTTGTACGTTTCATGGCCTATTGCGGATGAGGAAGGAAAGTCCCTACAGCCGTCTCCTTATTTAAAAAGAATGCGGGAATGGTTTGAACAAATGGAGGAAACAGTCGTTGCCAACGATCCGGCTGATCTGCCGGCGGAGGAGCAGCTTGCATACATTTGCCATCCGGAGCCGACTTTGTCTTATTTAACCTCCCAGCTTCAAATGAAAAAGCGGGGATACCCGGTTTATCCATTTTGGTGGGATGTATATAACCTGTATCTGGAAAGCAGCAGAAAAAAAGCAGGCTTCGTTCTTGATAGTCTCGCCTATGAAAATAAAACAACACCGTTGGAAGATCAAACAAGCCTTGATTTGTATGGGACGGATATGATTGCCAGCGTTTCGCGGATGGAGACGTTTCACTCATGCCCGTTCAGCCATTTTGCCAGCCATGGCTTAAAGCTGCGTGACCGCCTTGTGTACCGTCTTGAAGCGCCAGATATTGGCGACCTTTTCCATGGTGCACTCAAATGGATTGCAGAAGAAGTAGAAAAAAGAGGGATGAAATGGCCGGAGCTTACACCGGAACAATGCCGGACGTTTGCCAAAATAGCTGTAGAGGAGCTCGCTCCGAAGCTTCAAAATCGTATTTTAATGAGTTCCCACCGGCACCTTTATATTCAGAATAAGCTCGAGCAGATTATTGCCCGTGCTTCAACGGTTTTAAGTGAACAAGCAAAAATAAGCGGGTTTTCACCGCTTGGGATTGAGCTTGCATTTGGACCGCGTTCTGAACTGCCGCCGCTCGTTTTTGAATTAAAAAATGGAGCACGCATGTCGCTTGCCGGCCGTATTGACCGGGTTGATCGTGCGCATGGAGAGAACGATACGTATTTACGCGTTATTGATTATAAATCCGGCACGCGGGATGTGGATATGACCGAGATTTACTATGGCTTTGCGATGCAGATGCTGACGTACCTTGATATCGTCGTTACGCATTCACCGCTTTTAACCGGCACGAAAGCACGGCCGGGGGGCGTATTATATTTTCATGTCCACAATCCGTTCTTAAATACGAAAAAATTTATGACGATTGATGAAATTGAAAAAGAAATGATGAAAAGCTTCCGAATGAAAGGGCTGGTGCTGGAGGAAGACGAGGCCATTCATTTAATGGACAAGCAGCTTGAAACAGGAGACTCACTGATTATTCCAGCGGGCTTTAAAAAAGACGGTTCCTTGTCCGCACGCTCAAAAACAGCTGATGACAGCGAGTTCAGCGCGATGAGAGGGCATGTCCGCGGCCTGTACGAAAAAGCGGGCAATGCCATTGTATCCGGCCGCGTGGACATTACGCCATACCGTTACAATAAAAAAACGCCATGTACATTTTGTTCTTACCGGCAGGTATGCCAGTTTGACGATACACTGGATGAAAACAACTACCGGATCATCCGGCCGAAAAAAAATGAAGAGATTATTCAAATGATGAAGGAGGAGAGCGATGAACAGCTATAAAGTTCCCGAAAAACCGGACGGAGCCCGCTGGACGGACGATCAGTGGAAAGCGATTTATGCAGAAGGAAGCGACATTCTGGTCGCTGCGGCAGCCGGCTCTGGCAAAACCGCTGTTCTAGTAGAACGGATCATTCAAAAAATGATTCGTCAGGAAGCGCCGGTGGATGTAGATGAGCTTTTAGTTGTCACGTTCACCAATGCAGCAGCAGCAGAAATGCGGCAGCGGATCGGCGAAGCACTGGAAAGAGAGATTGAAAGGGATCCTGCTTCAAGCCGGCTCCGCCGCCAGCTTCGATTATTAAACAAAGCATCTATTTCTACTCTCCATTCTTTTTGTTTGGAGGTTATTCGAAAGTATTACTATTTAATTGATATTGATCCAGGCTTTCGTATCGCTGACGATACAGAAGCCGTCCTGATTCGGGATGAAGTACTTGAGGATTTGCTTGAGGAAGAGTATGCCCGCCCGGACAACGAAGCTTTTTTCGCATTGGTTGATACCTTTTCAGGAGACAGAAGCGATGTAGAGCTTCAGCAGTCCGTTATTCAATTATTTAATTTTGCGCGGTCCCATCCAGATCCGGAACGCTGGCTGAGTGAACTCCCTTCTTTGTATGAACCGGCTGAAGCAATTGACGATCTTCCTTTTATAGAACCATTGAAGAAAGATATTCGGTTTCAGCTTCAAAGTGCCAAGGCGCTGCTTCGCGAAGGGATGGAAATGACAGAGATGCCCGGCGGTCCGGTGCCGCGGGCAGAAAATTTCACCGCAGACCTCGCCCTAGTAACCGCACTGCTCGAGTGTAAAACGTGGGAGGAATGGTACAGCGCATTTCAGTCGGTTAAATTTCCGACTTTAAAAACGTGCAAAGGCGATGACTACGATGAAGAGCTGAAGGAGCGGTCTAAAGGTGTTCGGGACAGAGCGAAAAAAATAGTAACCGAATTAAAAGACACCTTTTTTAGCCGGAAGCCTGAAAACTGGCTGAAGGATTTAGCGGAAATGCAGCCAATTGTGAAACGCTTGTCCGAGCTTGTTCTGACGTTTTCAGCCCGGTATGCCGAAGCGAAGCGGGAAAAAGGCCTGACAGATTTCAGCGATCTTGAGCATTATGCGCTGGCTATTTTAACGGAAGGCGGCCAGCCTTCTAAAGCAGCCCAGGCTTATCGGCGCCGTTTTAAAGAAGTGCTTGTAGATGAATACCAGGATGTAAACATGGTTCAGGAAACGATTGTCCGCCTTGTTTCCCATGATCAGGAACAGTCGGGCAATCTCTTTATGGTAGGCGATGTTAAACAGTCTATTTATCGTTTTCGTCTTGCAGAGCCAGGTCTTTTCCTTGGCAAGTACAATCGTTTTCATCCAGAAGGCGCAGATGCCGGCTTGAAAATCAGCTTATCTCGTAATTTCCGCAGCCGCAGGGAAGTGCTTGATGGAACAAACTATATTTTCGAGCAAATTATGGGAACGGAAGTGGGGGAAATTGAGTATGGAGAAGAAGAAGCGCTTGTTTTAGGGGCGTCTTATCCGGAAGCAGATTATCCAATTGAAGTAGCCATTATTGACAGCGATGCTCCGGAAGAAACAGACGGGGACGAAATGGATCGTGAAGATGCAGAACAGTCTCAATTGGAGTCCCGCTTAATTGCTTCAAAAATCAAAGAGCTGATCGAATCCGGACATCCGATTTGGGATCCGAAAACCAATTCCATGCGTCCGGTTCAATACCGGGATATCGTCATTTTAATGCGCTCTCTTACATGGGTTCCAGAAATGATCGAAGAATTTAAGCATGCCGGCATTCCCGTCTATGCCAATACATCTGGCGGATATTTCCGGGCAACTGAGATTTCTGTAATGCTGTCGCTGCTCCATGTTATCGATAATCCATTTCAGGATATTCCGCTCGCAGCCGTGCTTCGTTCGCCAATTGTCCGCTGTACAGAAGATGAGATGGCTACGATCCGGCTTGCTTCGAAAAAAGGAAGCTACTTTGAAGCGCTGCTTGCTTTTATGGAAAACGGCCGGGGCGATGCGGCGTTAATGGAGAAACTAGCTCCGTTTATGGAAAAACTTGAGACGTGGCGCTCCATTGGGCGCAGTGGCGCTCTATCTGATTTAATCTGGGTCTTGTACCGCGATACACAGTTTTATGCTTTTGCAGGCGGAATGCCGGGCGGAAAGCAGCGCCAGGCTAATTTGCGGGCTCTGTACGACCGGGCAAGGCAGTACGAAGAAACATCATTCCGCGGCCTGTTTCGCTTTTTGCGCTTTATTGAGCGGATGCGTGAGCGGGGAGATGACTTGGGCACAGCACGTGCTTTATCTGAGCAGGAAGACGTCGTCCGCATTATGACGATTCATGCGAGTAAAGGGCTGGAGTTTCCTGTTGTATTTACAGCAGCGGCCGGCCGCCGTTTTAATATGATAGATTTAAACGGGCGTGTGCTGTTTGATAAGGATTATGGCATTGCTGTGAAATATATGAATCCCCAGAAACGAATTGCCTGGCCGTCGCTTGTGCAGCTTGCTTTTCAGCGCAAAAAGAAGCTGGAGCTTCTGGCGGAAGAAATGCGCGTCTTGTATGTGGCGATGACCCGGGCGAAAGAACGGCTGGTCGTCACAGCGTCCGTGAAAAAATTAGAGAAAAAAATGGAGGCGTGGGCACTGTCAGGAGAGCATCCGTCACGGCTGCTCGGGGACGCGGTCCGGGCTTCGGCTGGTTCTTACATTGACTGGATTGGCCCGTCACTGATGCGGCACAGTGACGTGAAAGGCGGCCATCCGTTTTTCGCAGATCATCCATCCCGCTTTCAGCTTGGGGTTACAGCGGCTGAAAGCCTCATTGCTTCCCAGGCAGAAAGTGAAGAGCAGGAAGAGTCCTGGCTGGATTTATTGAAAGAACGAAAGCCGTCTCTAGAGCAGTCACCGGCAAAAGAAGAAATTAAAGAGCGGATGACATGGGAATACCAATTCCCTGAAGCCGTCCGGCTCCGTTCCAAACAATCCGTGTCTGACCTTAAAAGATCGAATGATATTTACAGTGAAGGAGCGTCCAATGAAGCAGCCCGATCCTACCGCCGTCCTATTTTCCGCCGGCCCCGCTTTGTTCAGGAAAAGCAGCTGTCACCGGCAGAAATAGGGACAGCCGTTCATACCGTTATGCAGCACATCGATTTAAACCGCACTCCATCTGAAGTGTCGGTAGAACGGCTTTTGGATGAATTGATCGGAAAAGAGCTGCTTACGATTGAGCAGGCAGAAGCAGTAGATGCGGGAGAGATCGTGGCGTTTTTTGCCACCGAGCCGGGCAGAATGCTTCTCGCTGCTGATCATGTTCAGCGAGAACTGCCTTTTAATATGGGCATGACTGCACGTGAAGCAGGTCTGGGTGAATCTGATGAAGTCGTTTTGATTCAAGGGGTTATTGACTGCTTGTTTGAATACAAAGGCCGCTTGTATTTACTCGACTACAAAACAGACCGGGTCACGGATCGTTTCGCCGGCGGCTTCGAGGAAGCGAAGCCGGTGCTGGCTAAGCGGTACAACGTACAAATCGGGCTTTATGCCAAAGCGGTTGAGCGAATTTGGAAGCGTCCAATTGACGGGAAATTTGTCTTTTTCTTAGATGGCGCCCATGTAGTGGAATATACGTAAATTGTTCCTTTTCTGTTATGATAAGCAAGTAATCATAAAAGGAAAGGGTGTGATTGGTTGCAGTCTGTAAAGCAGAATGAAACGGCGCGGATTGCGTCCATCGATATTTTGAGAGGCATTTCTCTTTTCGGTATTTTCCTTGTGAATATGCTGTCGTTTCATTCTCCTTATTTTTATTACAACCCGTATGAATGGTGGGAAGCCCCGCAGGATAAACTGGCGTTTTCCTGGATTGACGTGCTTGTGCAGGCGAGCTTTTATCCAATTTTTGCGGCTATGTTTGGGTTTGGTGCGGCTATGCAGCGTGAAAAAGCGCTCGAAAGAACGGGGACATTTGCCTGGACAGGCGTGCGGCGCTTTTCGTTTTTGCTTGTTTTAGGTATTGCTCACGCTATCTTTATTTGGCCAGGGGACATTTTATTTAATTACGCAGTATGCGGCTTTTTGCTTTTGTTTTTTCTGCGTTTTTCCGCAGGAACGCTTCTTCGAATGGGGCTTATTCTCCTGCTAGTACCAGCTGTTTTGTTCGGCGTGCTTCTTTTTGTATCTGCTCAATCCGACCCGTATAATGCCTTGTTTTGGACGGATATTACCTCTGTTTCCGACTCGATTACAGCCTACGGAAGCGGGTCGTACGCAGAGGTAACGGAGCAGCGTATTCACGATTGGACGAACAATAACATTTTTGACGGCGCCTTTGGTTTTCAGACAATGACGATTTTTCCGTTTTTACTCATTGGCGCGGGTGTATACAAGCAGCGCCTTATCCGAAAATGGGCCGCTCATCCGAAAAAAACACTTCGGATGTTTGCCCTTTTTTTCGGGGCAGGGCTCCTGCTTAAAGTTGTTCCGCATCTGCTTGGTCCAAGTCATATAGCGTATATGTATGTGCAGGATTCTCTTGGCGGCCCGGTGCTTGCGGCTTCTTATGCGATGCTCGTTGTGTATTTGTGTACCTTAACTCGTCCGTTCAAACTGCTTTTGCCCTTTGCACAGGCCGGTAAAATGTCGCTGACCAACTATTTGATGCAATCGGTGATCGGTTCGCTTTTGTTTTATGCATATGGTCTCGGTTTTTACGGACAGGTTACGGTCACGACAGGCATTTTGCTTTGCATCACTATTTTTGCCCTGCAAGTGATGGTTTCTGGGCTGTGGCTGAGCCGGTTTCAGCGCGGACCGATGGAAGCCATCTGGCGGTTTGTTACTTATACGGAAAAAAGGGGATGAGAAAATGAAGTGGATGAGCTTTAAACATGAGGGAAAAGAAAAGTACGGTTTTTATTTGGCAGAAAAACAGGCAGTAGCTGCTGTTTCAGATATAGATGGTGCCCCAATCACGCTGGCGGCTGCCATTGAAGAAGGACAGTTTTTAGCATCTGTCTGCCGTAATCCGGAATCCGTACCTTCCGTAGAAGAAGCATCTATTGAATGGCTGGCACCTATTCCACGCCCGCTTAAAAATGTCATGTGTGTGGGAAAAAACTATCGGGATCATGCCATTGAAATGGGTGGAGAAGCAAGTGTACCGGAGCATCCGATGATTTTTACAAAAGCACCGACCGCAGTCAGTGCACATGGAGCACCTATTCCTGCTTATGAGTCATTGACCGATTCATTGGATTATGAAGGAGAACTGGCTGTCATTATCGGCAGAAAAGGAAAAGAAATTGCTCGTGAAGAGGCATTTGACTATGTGTTTGGCTACACTGTGCTGAATGATATTACCGCACGCGATCTGCAAAGCCGCCATAAACAGTTTTTTATCGGTAAAAGCCTGGATGGCAGCTGCCCGATAGGACCCTGGATTGTGTCAAAAGATGAAATTGCCGATCCTCACAATTTAGCGATTCAAACAATGGTAAATGGGGAAATAAGACAGCAGTCCAACACTTCTCACTTTATTTTTCCTATTGATGAAGTGATTCATGTTCTTTCAAAAGGCATGACACTCGAGCCGGGCGATATTATCGCAACGGGAACACCGGCGGGAGTAGGATTTGCGATGGAGCCGAAAGGTACATTGCAAAAAGGAGATACGGTTGAAATTACAGTTGAGGGCGTTGGAACGTTGTCGAATACCGTTCAAGAGTAGTATGGTAGAATAAGAAAGAAAAAGGAGGGGGATCTTTTATGGACTTTTTAACACAATCCACACACGTACATATTACAACGTGGGTCATTGCGCTCGTACTGTTTTTGATCGCAGTAAGAAAGCCATCAACCGGTGTACATATGGGGCTTCGCCTGTTTTATGTGCTGATTTTAATTACCGGCTTTGCGCTATTTACCACGTTCGACAGCTTGAATCCAGCCTTGTATGGCATCAAAATGCTTTTAGGCATAGTCACGATCGGATTAATGGAAATGACGCTCGTACGGAAGAAAAAAGGCAAAAAAAACGGCGGTGTTTTGGCCGGCGCGTTTATTGTGCTTGTTCTGACGGTTATTTTAGGTTTTGCCCTCCCAGGCATTGCTTAATAAAAGAGCCATGGAAAGAGCTGCGTGCAAAAAGCGCAGCTTTTTTTTGTTATAATGACAAAAAGGAGGCGTCTTTGTGTTTCCCGTGATTTTATGGATTTTTGTTTTTGTTTCGTTTTTTGTGTCAGTGCACATTGTTTCAGTTTATATGAAAAAAGCCGGACCGCAGGAAGCAAGTGAATTAGTGCCAATAGAAGAAAAAGAGGATTCATCCCCCCGATAACCGTCATTCCCGTAAAGGGGCGACGGTTATTTTTTATATACATATCGAAAGTTGCGCCCAATCTGACACTTGTGTATATTTTTTGTGTAACATTTGTTCATATAAAAGAGAGGGTGGCGTTTATGCCAAAAAGAATCGCAGTTGTTGGAGCGGGGCCAGGCGGACTTGCTTCAGCTATGTATGTGGTTTCCCGTTTTAAGAAAAAGAAATTCTCGCGTTTATTTCATAAACAGCGGGTATGGAACCGTGTCGTTTTCTTGAACAATCCCTGCTTTCATTGACGTCATGTGGGAAAAAGCGTACTCTAAATGAGGATGGGACATTTTGGCGCAGGGGGAAACGAGCAGTGAGAAAACGATTTCTTTCACTTATCATTCCGCTTCTTCTTTTATCTGGAGGTATGGTTTCTGCCGAAGAAAAGAAGGAAGACTGGCAGGATGAAACGATGTATTTTTTAATGACGGACCGGTTTATGAACGGGGATCGTTCAAATGATAAACAAACGAATAATGATGATGCATCTGCTTACCAGGGCGGTGACTTTAAAGGAATTCAAGATCAGCTTGATTATGTGAAAGAGCTGGGCATGACGTCAATCGTGATTTCACCTGTATTTGAAAACGAAGCGGGTGCTTACCATGGCTACAGCATAACGGACTACACAAAGCTAAACCCGCAGTTTGGCAATGAGCAGCAGTTAAAAGAACTCGTTGACAGTGCACATAAACAAAATATTCGTGTTTTAGTGGATTTTCCGGCTGTACGTGTAAGCACAAAGCACGTATGGCTAAGTGAAGCCGGCAAAGAGAACTGGTTTACAAACGTCTCTGTTTTGCAGAAGCCGGACTGGCTTGGCGAAATGGCTCTTTTAAACACAGAGAATCCAGATGTACAGGCGGCGCTCGTAGAAGCAGCTGTGAAGCTGGCCGGCCGGACCGGTATTGATGGGTATTTTTTCAGCAATGCTTCCATAGCAAAGCCTGCTTTTTGGAACGCTTTTCATGAGGCTATGCCTAATTTGCACTTAATAGGAGAAATGACGGAAACCACCATACAGGGAGCCGCCGCTTATGAAAAAGCCGGGCTTGATGCGGTGACTTCTTCCTGGATGCAGGAGCCGCTGCGCAAGCAGTTTGCGACAGTAGACCGCTCTTCGAATGTGGTAGAAGAGCTCCTTCTCCAGGAAGAAAACGTACTGGAGCATCCGTTGGAAACGGTTCATTTAACGGACTCTGTCGTAACAGACCGGTTTACAAGGGATATGGCGGAAGAAAATATGTTTCCGGGCACACGCTGGCGGATGGCGCTTACGTATTTGTACACATCTCCTGGAACTCCAGCAGTTTTGTATGGGTCGGAAATCGCGCAAAACGGAGAAACCGGTCCGGACGCGCACGGACTGATGAATTTCCGTACCGATCAGGAGCTGGTGGAGTATATCAAGCAGATCGCAGCCTTACGCCAGAAACTCCCGGCGCTCAGACGTGGTTCCTATGAGCCGATTTTTAATCGGGATGGCATGACGGTGTTTAAGCGGCAATACGAGGATGAAACAGTTGTGGTGGCAATCAATAACACAGGCGAAACACAAAGCATTGCGATTCCAGCTTCTAAACTGGATGAGAACAAAGAGCTGAGAGGATTGCTTGCTGGTGACATGTCGCGTGCGGCAGATGGGGAATTCACCATTATTCTTGACCGTGAGGAAGCGGAAATTTATGCACTGGCGGAGAAAACTGGCATAAATTATGCCTTTATTGCGGCTATGTCAGCGGTCTGGATTATCTTTGTTTTGTTTCTTTATGTGGTATGGAAGCGCGGCAAAAGGGCAGCTCAATCGTAAAAAAAGGCTTCTCAGCAAATTTGCTGAGAGGCCTTTTTTTTATGCGAACGTTTTTAAAGATAAGCGCTCTTCCAGGAAAACCGCAATGCCGTCTTCTTCGTTTGAAGCGGTAATGTCATTGGCGATCGATTTCAAGGTATCAATACTGTTGCTCATCGCTACACCTGTGCCGGCGTAATCAATCATCTCAAGATCATTATCTTCATCACCAAATGCAATAATCCGGTCCGGCGGGATGCCGATCCAGTCTGATACACGCTTTAAGCCGACTGCTTTGCTTAAGCCGCTTTTGACAATTTCAATCACATGCCACGGAGCGGCCCAGCGGCGGTGGTCAATCACTTCTGCGTGCACATCGCTTAAATGGCGGCGGATAGCCGGTACCTGCTCTTCTGTTGCATGAATCAGCATGCTTGTTGGATGATCGGTCAGCTTTTGGCGCAAGTCACCTGTTGTGACTACAGGATTGCCCATGTTAAAAACATCAATAAGCTTTTCATCATGATAATGAAAATAAACGTTATCGAGCACTTCCGCGATAATATTGTAAAAGTCAAAATCATGGCATGCTTCAACGATATCAATGGCGGTTTTTAACTCCATCGGTTCGTGAAAGAAGCCCCATTTTTGATTGCCGGGATGATGAACGAAGGCGCCGTTAAAATTGACAATCGGTGTTGTTAATCCGAGCTCCGCATAGTAAGGAGCGCTTGAGCGGAACGGGCGGCCTGTGGCAATCATTACTTCATGCCCGTGCTCCATCGCTTTTTGAAGGGTGCGTTTTGTGCGGGGGGAAATGGTTTTTTGATCCGTTAATAACGTACCATCGAGGTCTAACACGATTAAATGCTTTTCCATATAGGCGAGTCACTCCTTTGTCGGTTCTGCTTTCAGTGTAGAGGGTTGGGGCGCGGTTTGCAAAGAAACAGGCTTTTTACTCATCATTCGAAGAAATGTCTGTTATGATAAAGCTATACGCATACATTGAAAGGAGTGTTTTACATGGATCAGGATTTAAAAGAAAATATTATGGGTGCGCTTGAACAGGTTGTTGACCCGGAGCTGGGCATTGATATCGTGAATCTAGGGCTTGTGTACGATGTAGATATGGATGAGGCTGGAAAAACAACGGTTACGATGACGTTAACATCGATGGGATGCCCGCTTGCCGGCGTGATCGTTGACCAGGTAAAAGCAGCGCTTTCTGATATTCCAGAAGTAACGGCCGTTGAAACAAATATTGTCTGGACGCCGGTTTGGTCGCGCGATATGATGTCACGCTACGCGAAGATCGCTTTAGGCATTCAGTAAAAAAGAAGGTTCCATTATGGAGCCTTCTGAGACTGACGACTTTGTCGTCAGTCTTTTTTTATGAAAACTTTCACTGCCGAAATCGGGCAGCAGACTTTTCGGGAAACATCGCTTCTTAAAAAGAGCCGATAGGAGAAGCCATGCGCCCGCCGCCTTATCGGCTCTTATTTGAACCTTCCGACTCCTTGCACGAAAAAGAAATAAAGAGGTTCTTTGGCAAAAGATTTTACTTGTCTACAATCTGAAAAGGTTCCGTTATGGAACCTTCTTTTTTAGTCGATTTGGCAAATATCAATCGGGCAATTTTCACAGTTGATTTCACGTTTTAAATAATCAAGATCACAAAGTGTAATCTGGTTTCGTTTCATTTTAATGACGCCTTCTTTTTTCAGCTGAGCGAGAAGGCGGTTAACAACTTCCCGGGATGTTCCGCATAAATTGGCCATTTCCTGATTGGTCAAGGGTACATCAAGAAAAAGGCCGTCTTCTGTTTGTTTGCCAAACGTATTGCCCATCCGGATGAGAGTAGAATAAACACCGCCTTTTTTCCCGTTCAGTACGAGGTCACGCAGCTTGGACTGAGTCCGCAAATGCTCAGTTTGTGTGTAACGGAGCCAGTGGACCATCAATTCTGGCTTTGAGGACAAAAGGTTTTCTAAAAAACGGCGTGGAACCGTACAGGCTTCCCCATATTCCAGTGCTTTTGCATTCATCATATAAACAGCTTCTTCTTCAAACAGGGTCATTTCGATAAGCATGTCCTGTTTTTTTGATACGCGGATCGTCAGCTCGCGCCCATCCGGCACAATCTTGCCCACTTGTACTTTTCCAGAGCGAAGCCAGAAAATATCATCAGCGGGCTCACCCTCTTGGAAAAGATAGGCTCCTTTTTGAAAAGAACGTACTTTCCGCTCTTCTGTAAATAAATGCTCCAGTGCTTGTGCAAGAGCGGGTTCAAACGCCACGGTATTCACCTCTTTTTCTACTATTTTAACGGGAAAAACAGGATGTTACAACGTTTCAACCTGATTCTGCATTCTTTAAGAGAGTAAACTTTTATTCAAAAAGAAAGCCAGAAAAAGGGCAAACTTGGATGGAGCTTGTTTGTCTGGCAGTAAATACGCTTCTTTCATGCCGTTTTCTTTGCGTAAAAGGGGAGGATATTTTAAAATAAAACAAAAGGTCAAAAAAGGTCAAGGAGGTTTTAAAGCATATGAACATGGAACAAATGACGTATACAATGCAGGAAGCATTGGCAGCTGCCCAGCAGAGCGCGGTTGAACGAAACCATTCAGACGTGGATACCGTACATATGCTGACAGCGCTGCTTTCAAAAGAAGATGGCCTGTTCAGCCGCATTTTTGAACGCGCCGGCCTATCAAAAGCCGCCTTCCTTAAGTTTGTCCAAAAGGAAATTCAGCTAAAGCCTGCTGTGTCAGGAAACGTGCAATACGGTGCTTACTTGTCAGGCGGGCTGAATACATGGTTTCAACGAGCGGCTGAGATGCAAAAAAAGTGGGAAGATGCATACTTATCGGTTGAACATATGGCCGCTGCGATCTTTTCAGCCGGTACGAAAACAGCCGATTTTATGAAGCAGGAAAACGTGTCAGAGAACGCCGTTTTGGAGGCTATTCATGAAATAAGGGGGAATGAAAAAGTGACGACACAAAATCCGGAATCAGGTTACGAAGCATTAGCAAAATACGGACGGGATCTGGTTGAAGAAGTCCGGGCAGGAAAAATCGATCCGGTGATCGGACGGGATGAGGAAATTCGCCATGTGATCCGTATTTTGTCGCGGAAAACAAAAAACAATCCTGTATTGATCGGTGAGCCGGGCACAGGAAAAACAGCGATCGTTGAAGGGCTTGCCTGGCGGATCGTCCGTAAAGACGTGCCGGATGGCTTAAAAGACAAAACCATTTTTTCACTCGATATGAGCTCACTCATTGCCGGTGCGAAATTTCGCGGGGAATTTGAAGAGCGGCTGAAAGCGGTCTTGAATGAAGTGAAAAAAAGCGATGGACGCATTCTCCTGTTTATTGACGAAATTCATACCATTGTCGGGGCAGGTAAAACAGAAGGGTCGATGGATGCCGGCAATATGCTGAAGCCGATGCTTGCGCGGGGAGAGCTGCACTGTATCGGTGCCACTACATTGGATGAACACCGCCAATATATTGAAAAAGACCCGGCTTTAGAGCGCCGGTTTCAGCCCGTGCTCGTCTCTGAACCAACCATTGAAGATGCGATTTCTATCCTGCGCGGCTTAAAAGAGCGGTTTGAAATTCATCACGGTGTAAATATTCATGACCGGGCGCTTGTAGCCGCGGCAACATTATCAAATCGCTATATTACGGACCGCTTTTTGCCTGACAAAGCGATTGACCTGGTGGATGAAGCCTGCGCGATGATTCGGACCGAAATTGATTCTATGCCGTCTGAACTTGACGCCGTGATGCGCCGGGTTATGCAGCTTGAAATTGAAGAAGCGGCCCTTCAAAAAGAAAAAGACCGTGAAAGCGCAGCGCGCCTTGAGCAGATTCAAAGGGAACTGGCCGACTTAAAAGAGCAGGCTGATGCGATGAAGGCCCAGTGGATGAGTGAAAAAGAAGCGATTATGAGCGTCAAAGACAAGCGGGAGGAGCTGGACCGGCTTCGCCGCGAGCTTGAGGATGCGGAAAGCAGATATGATTTAAACCGGGCAGCCGAACTGCGCCACGGTCGAATTCCGGCCGTGGAAAAAGAGCTGGCTGCCCTTGAATCGGCGGCTTCGTCTGAAAAAGACGACCGTCTGCTGCGAGAAGAAGTAACAGAAGAAGAAATTGCTTCTATCGTCGCCCGGTGGACCGGCATTCCGGTAACAAAGCTTGTGGAAGGAGAGCGTGAGAAACTGCTTCGCCTTGAAGACATTCTGCATGAGCGGGTAATTGGCCAGGATGAAGCCGTGTCTCTTGTGAGCGATGCTGTTCTGCGGGCACGGGCAGGTATTAAAGATCCGAATCGGCCGATTGGTTCGTTTCTGTTTCTTGGTCCGACCGGCGTTGGAAAAACAGAACTTGCTAAAACGCTCGCCGATGTTTTATTCGACAGCGAGGACCAGATGATCCGCCTTGATATGTCTGAATATATGGAGAAGCATTCGGTGTCAAGACTTGTCGGCGCCCCTCCGGGATACGTTGGCTATGAAGAGGGCGGACAGCTTACCGAAGCGATCCGGCGCCGTCCATATTCTGTCGTGCTGCTTGATGAAGTGGAAAAAGCGCACCCAGATGTGTTTAATATTTTGCTGCAGATGCTTGATGACGGCCGCATTACAGATTCTCAAGGCCGCATGATTGACTGCAAAAATACAGTGGTCATTATGACTTCAAATATTGGTTCATCCTTCCTGCTTGAAGCGGGTGGAGAAGGAGAGATTCCAGAAGAAGCAAAAAACAATGTAATGGCGCAGCTGCGCGGCCATTTCCGTCCGGAGTTTTTAAACCGGGTAGATGACATTGTTCTTTTCAAGCCGCTTACACGTGAAAACTTAAAAGGCATCGCCGGCAAAGTGCTTGAAGGGTTGGCGGAGCGCCTGCTTGAGCGCGGTGTTACGCTTCAGATAACAGAAGCGGCAAAAGAGAAAATTGCAGAGGAAGGGTATGATCCTGTTTTCGGTGCGCGGCCGCTTAAGCGGTTTGTTCAGCGTAATATCGAGACGCAGGCAGCCCGGGCGATTATTGCTGGAACGGTTTTGCCAGGAACTGAAGCTGTCGTTGATGTAGTGAATGGCGAACTTGTTGTGAAATAAGATGAAGTGTCACTTTGCCTGAAGCGATAAGGGCCAAGGATGGCCGGAATATCTTTTTTCGGCTTTCGTGAACAAGAATATGTCCGGCGCATGCTGGGTTACGGCCATAAAAAAAGGGCTTGTCTTATAAGCCGGTTTTCCGGCTTATAAGACGCCCTTTCTTTATATTAAAAACATGAACATAGCCGCATTTCTACATTTTACATGCAGCGGATTTTTTTATTCTTCGAGCAAGGCTTCTTTTTTACCCAGATCGTAAGCTTCCTGCATGACTTTCATAAACAAGCCAAAAAACGGCTCTGCCATTGCAGGTGAAAACTCAATGCCGGCTTCCTGCATTTTCTGCTGGGCTTCCGGCAGGTATTTCATTGCGATTTGCATAAATTCCATATTTTTTTCCATAAGAGGATCTCCTTTTTGGCTTCAGCCAGTTCTTTCCTTCATTTTATTCAATCTGCGCAAATCGTCAAGAAAAAGAAATACTTTTTGCGCTCACAAGCCGATAAATATGCTACTATTATGAACAGAGTACATAAAAAGAAGCAAAGGAGGCTGCCCTATGCAGTATATCATGATGTTCGTCTGGACGTTCCTGTTATCTGAAATGGTCGTGTATGTAATTTCTTCAATGAACGCAGAGCCATTTCACTTTGAAACAGGTGTTTTCGTTGCCATTGTCCTGACCATTCTGCTTATCCTTATGATCAAATTGATTCCGGACGAGCCAGTTGAAAAGCATTAAAATGAAAGCGGGTTCCCATTAGGCGGAATTCGCTTTTTCCTATTTAGGTGTTTTAGACGTTGCATTTAAGGGTGTTTTTCAGTAAAATTAGTACCAAGTCATAATAATTGCTATCACAATATGTGATTGAAAGAAGGTGCGTTTTTTGAACGCTGGAATATGGGGAATGGGACGTTACATTCCGGATCAAGTGATTACAAACTTCGATCTTGAAAAAAGAATGGATACTTCTGACGAATGGATTCGTACCCGCACAGGCATCGAGGAACGCCGCATTGCGGGAGATGAAGTCGGCACCGTCCATATGGCAGCAAAAGCAGCTCAAAAAGCCATTGAACATGCAGGCATTCATCCAGAAGAAATAGATTTGATTATTACAGCAACGGTTACACCGGACCACAGCTTTCCATCTGTTTCGTGTGAAATTCAGCACGAAATTGGGGCAGTCAATGCAGCCGCTATGGATATTAGTGCTGCGTGTGCCGGGTTTATGTATGGTATCATTACGGGAAAACAGTTTATCGAAACAGGTGCATACAAACATGTACTCGTTATTGGCGCAGAAAAGCTGTCGAATTTGATTGACTGGGAAGACCGGAATACCGCTGTTCTGTTTGGAGACGGGGCAGGAGCTGCTGTTCTTGGACCGGTATCAGAAGGGCGCGGAATTTTATCTTTTGAGCTTGGAGCTGACGGACGCGGCGGCAAGCACTTGTATGAAGACAAATATGTTAAAATGAATGGCCGTGAAGTGTTTAAATTTGCCGTTCGCCAAATGGGAGAATCCTCTATTAGTGTAATTGAAAAAGCGGGTCTTCAAAAAGAAGACGTTGATTTTCTCATGCCGCATCAAGCCAATATCCGTATCATGGAATCGGCACGGGAGCGCCTTGGCCTGCCTCCGGAAAAAATGTCTGTAACCGTAAACCAGTTTGGAAATACATCATCTGCATCCATTCCGCTCACAATGGTAGAAGAGCTTGAAAACGGGCGGGTAAAAGATGACGACGTGATTGTCATGGTTGGTTTCGGGGGAGGATTAACGTGGGGCGCCATCGCAATGAGATGGGGACGTTAACAGCAATTTAATAAAGAGGTGAAAGATGTGGAAAAACGAAGAGTAGTGATTACCGGTCTAGGCATTGTTTCACCGGTTGGAAATACAGTAGAAGAAGCTTGGAGTAGTATTACAGCAGGAAAAAGCGGCATTAAGCCGATGACCCGCCTGAATGCAGATGACTATCCTGCTAAAGTGGCGGCTGAAATCCGTGATTTTGAGCCGGAGCAATTTATTGAAAAAAAAGAAGCACGTAAAATGGACCGCTTTACACAATTTGCCGTTGCGGCGGCTAAAATGGCGGTAGCAGATGCGAAGCTCGAAATTACAGAAGAAAACGCGCCGCGCATCGGTGTCTGGGTCGGTTCGGGTATCGGCGGCATGGAAACGTTTGAAACACAGTATAAAACATTTTTAGAACGCGGCTACCGCCGGGTCAGCCCGTTTTTCGTCCCAATGATGATTCCGGATATGGCCGCGGGCCAAGTCTCGATTTACCTGGGAGCGAAAGGGGTAAACTCGTGTACCGTAACAGCTTGTGCAACAGGAACAAACTCCATTGGGGATGCCTTTAAAGTTATTCAGCGGGGCGATGCCGATGCGATGATTTCAGGCGGAACAGAAGCGCCGATTACGCAAATGTCGGTTGCAGGATTTTGTGCGAACACAGCGCTGTCCACAAATCCAGATCCGGCTACAGCAAGCCGGCCGTTTGATGCTGAACGCGACGGATTTGTAATCGGTGAAGGGGCAGGTATTGTGGTCCTCGAGGAATTAGAACATGCAAAAGCCCGCGGCGCTCACATTTATGCTGAGATTGTCGGTTATGGTTCAACCGGCGATGCTCACCATATTACAGCACCGGCACCGGAAGGAGAAGGCGGTTCTCGTGCCATGAAAATGGCGCTTGATGATGCAGGTCTTGCTCCATCTGATATCGACTATATCAATGCACATGGAACAAGCACGCCGTACAACGATAAGTTTGAAACAGCGGCGATTAAAACCGTTTTTGGCGACCATGCCAAACAATTGGCCGTTTCTTCAACAAAATCAATGACGGGCCACCTGCTTGGTGCGGCTGGCGGTGTTGAAGCCATTTTTACTGCGCTTGCCATTCAGGAAAACACACTTCCGCCAACAATCAATCTGCAAAACCCGGATCCGGAATGTGACCTTGATTATGTGCCGAACGAAGCACGTAAAAGTGAAGTCCGCGCAGCGATGAGCAACTCGCTTGGATTCGGCGGACATAACGCGACAATTGTGCTGAAACAATACAACGATTAAAAAAAAAACAGGCCCCGGCCTGTTTTTTTTTGCTTATTTTTGCATATACATGAAGGACAAGCAGCGGGGGCGTGATAGAATGAAACTCGTTCTTTTTTTAACCGGCTTTGGCCTGGCCGTAGCAGGCGGGATTAGTTTTATTATGTATTTGAATTTACTTGCTGCAGGCATGACATGGCCTGAATACATTTCCTTTACGATTCGCCGGCCGGAATGCTATTTATTTTTCGTCGGCTGGCTGCTCATGTTTTTCGGTTTTATTGAATAAAGTAACAAAAACGTGTCGATAATGAACCCATAAAACGGTAATCAAGGAGGAATTTGATGCTGTACCTTCATGATGTGTGGGTGAACTGGTTCGAAGGAGAAGAAAATGGATGCAATGTATGCCCGTATCACGAATGGCGTAAAGACGACGGGATGATGCTGCTTGATCAAGTACCGGTTTTAATTTTACGTAAAAATGCAATGGATTTCTTTGAAAAAACTCTTTGTGAATTGCCGGAAGAGCTGCTGCAGAAAGTAGAAAGCAAAGCGTTTATCCGTAAAGGAAGCAAACGTGAAATGATGGAGTACTGCTTTATTGTTTCAGATGGAGACCGGACAATGGCTGTTGATACAAATGGATACCGGGTGCCAATTAAAAAAAGCCGCATTATGCCTCAGCATGAGTTAATTGTCCGGGAAATGGCCGACTGCCATCCGGCAGAGCCGTTTTACTTCCCTGATATGGCTGAAAAAACATACAGCCTTTCAGAGCCGGCACCGGAATGGATGATTGGGTTAACAAGAAAAGAGCGGCAGCTAAAAACGCTTTTGTTAATGGCTGTTGATCAGCTCATTGAATCCGACCATGAGCCGGCGTTGAAGTACTGGCTCACAGAGTGGAAGCCGGCAAAATATGAAATTATCCGGCAGATGGATTGGACATCCGCTGTGAAAATGTTTAGTGAATCAGTTGTAATGGGCTGGACTTCTGCACATGAACAGCTGTGTGCCCAGATGATTAAAGGGCGCCCGTTCTTTGAAAAAATGTACGAGCAGGAAATGAAGGTCGTAACAAGCAAATAAAAAACGTTCCGGTTTAAACCGGAACGTTTTTTATTTGTGCTTGCGGCCGAGACCCATCGCATTTTCCATTTTTTTTAGCATTTTACCGGCTCTAAAGCGAGCTTTTTCAGCGCCTTCGTCTAGGATCTGGTCTAGCTCATCAGACTCAATTAATGCATAGTAGCGTTCTTGAATCGGTGCTAAATGCTTGATGACAACATCGGCGGCTGCCTGTTTAAAGTCCCCATAGCCTTTTCCGCTAAACTGCTGTTCAAGATCCGCAACTGAAATTCCTTCAAGTGCTGAGTAAATAGACAGAAGGTTTGAGACGCCAGGCTTGTTTTCTTTGTCGTACTTTACTACGCCTTCCGAATCGGTTACGGCACTTTTGATTTTTTTCTCGATTTGCTTCGGTTCATCCAAAAGCGTAATAAATGCTTTTTGGTTTGGATCGGATTTACTCATTTTTTTCGTTGGTTCCTGCAGAGACATAACCCGTGCGCCTTCTTTCGGAATACGCACTTCAGGAATCGTGAAAATATCATTGTATTTTCGGTTAAACCGCTCCGCCAAATCGCGTGTCAGCTCAAGGTGCTGCTTTTGGTCTTCGCCAACCGGCACCAGGTCGGTGCCGTAAAGCAGGATATCCGCTGCCATGAGAGGAGGATATGTAAGAAGTCCGGCTGATACCGCTTCTTTACCTGCAGATTTGTCTTTAAATTGTGTCATTCGCTCCAGCTCTCCGATGTAAGAGACACACTGAAGCATCCAGCCCGCCTGTGCATGAGCAGGCACTTCTGATTGGATAAATAGGGTTGCTTTAGAAGGATCAAGGCCTATAGCCACGTAAAGCGCTGCCAGGCTGCGGATATTTTTGCGCAGCGCGAGGCGGTCCTGCTGAACGGTAATGGCGTGCTGGTCTACAATACAAAAAAAGCAGTCATAGTCTTCCTGTAATTCGACAAACTGCCGCATAGCGCCGATATAATTACCTAATGTAACAGAGCCGCTTGGCTGAATGCCGGAAAAAATTGTTTTCATCATTAGTCCACTTCACTTCGTTTCATCTTGATATGTGTTCCATTATAAATAAAACAAAATGAATATTCAAGATGACAGGAAATAAGAAGAAAGCAGGACCAGCAAGACAGCACCCTGTTCAAAGGAAGGAAGCGGCTCATTGTACGGATATTTGCGGGGGCGTCAATGTGGCCGGCAAGACAAGGTGGAGAAGCATAATTTAGCTTTTGGCTACTTTGTTTAATGCTCTGAAAAAGAGTTGAATAAATTTCAAAAAAGCTACGAAGCGGCCCGATAAGCGGCCGCTTTTTTAAATTATAGGTTTAAGCGTTTAAAAACGGTCTATATTATATAAGAAGCACTTAATATGGGTAAGCAAAGGAGACATGCATGAACTGGTATGAAAAGTTGAATCAATATTTTCCGATTGAAGAAATGAAGGCAAAAGAACAAATCGATGTACTGCTCGCTGAACGCGGCGATGTTTACCATAAAGATGAAGGTCCGAACCACGTACTCATTTATGTAGAGTTTGACGGGTTTGTTTTTGTCGACTATCTTTTTGTGTCTAAACAAGCAAGGGGACAGGGACTAGGCAAAAAACTGATTAATGGATTAAAGTCGAAAAACAAACCGGTCATTCTTGAGGTTGAACCGGTTCAATATGAGGATACGGATACAGAAAAAAGGCTTCGCTTCTATGCCCGTGAAGGATTTGAACATGCTTCTAAAATCGGCTACCGCCGGCGTTCGCTTGCGACCGGACGGGAAACGGTGATGGAAATTCTTTATTGGAGCCCAAGCGGGGCAGATGAGGAAGATATTTACGAAGCGATGGTTCGGACATATCGTGATATTCATAAGTATAAAGACAAAGAAATTTACGGAGCTCCTTTCGCACCGGTAAGCGAAACCCTTTCCTTTGTAGATAAAGAAGAGCGTGAGAATATTCTTGAGCCGTTTGAATCCTCACAAAAAGTTTAAAAAGGTGCAGCTTTGACGTTTAGTTGACACATTCACCGGGTACAATGTATTTGTAAGTAAAAGATAATTGTTCATACAACTGAAAACGATATTCAATTGGCTGTCATTTCATGGTATAATACATATGTAGCCGGTTGTTGAGGAGTTTCACTTATCTATGAAATCTCCATGAACGTTCGATTCCTCAAATTGACAGGTATTATATATTTTATTTAAGGAGTGTGAATGAGGAATGGTTACACTATACACATCACCAAGCTGCACCTCATGCCGAAAAGCAAAAGCGTGGTTAGAGGAACACGAAATTCCTTACGTGGAACGCAATATTTTCTCAGAGCCGTTAAGCATTAACGAGATCAAAGAAATTTTGCGTATGACGGAGGACGGAACGGATGAAATCATTTCAACACGTTCGAAAATTTTCCAAAAATTGAATGTTGATCTTGAAACACTTCCACTTCAAGATTTGTTTGAATTGATCCGCCAAAACCCAGGATTGCTTCGTCGTCCGATTATTATGGATGAAAAGCGCCTGCAAGTTGGTTATAACGAAGATGAAATTCGTCGTTTCTTACCGCGGAAAGTTCGTACTTTCCAGCTGCTTGAAGCACAACGTATGGTTAACTAATTGACAAAGAAAAATTCCTGCCCAGTATGCAGGAATTTTTTATTTTTTTTAACCGTTTTAGCTTGAAGAACGCAGAAAATTCAGTTAGAATGTGCAGACACCTAAGTCTTTCTGTTTTCATTTACGCCTTGTTTATCATACAATATAAAGAAGGGATGGGGATATGTTTCCGCACCCCTGTGAACCCTCTAAATGGAAGGGAGAGACCGCATAATGGAAATTGAACGCATTAATGATAACACGGTGAAGTTTTTCATATCATATGTTGATATAGAAGAACGGGGCTTTGACCGCGAGGAAATCTGGTACAACCGGGAACGCAGCGAAGAACTGTTCTGGGATATGATGGAGGAAGTCCACGACGAAGAAGATTTTACAGTGGATGGGCCTCTTTGGATTCAAGTGCATGCACTTGATAAAGGTTTGGAAATTTTGGTTACCCAGGCAAATCTGACAAAAGACGGACAGCGTCTGGAACTGCCATTTACAAGCGATAAAATGGATGTAAATGGGCAGATTGAAGACTTGCTTGATGAACATTTTGACCGTTCAGAAGAAGACGATGCGCCGCTTGATTTTGTTCTTGCATTCCGTGATTTTGAAGACGTTATCGCGCTTAGCAATCGCGGCGGTCTCGATTACTTGATCACTTCCTTGTATGCGCACGAAAATCGTTATTATCTGTTTGTTGAGTTCGCGGACGATCGTTTCCAGGAAGAAGAAATTGACGATGCGCTCAGCATTCTGCTTGAATATACGCATGAATCCCGCATGACGATCCATACACTTCAGGAATACGGAAAATGCATCATGCCTGAAAATGTATTCGAAACCGTTCGTCAATACTTTTCATAACCAGCGTCCTCTTGACATGTCAAGAGGATGCTTTTTTTTGCAAAAAAAAGGAAGTGCCCTCCCGCTTGTCGAATCGTATAAAATGAAAGGAGAGGATATCTGTATGCTGTCGGCAGTGAATCGACAAGGAAAGCCGGTCGTATTGGCCGGGACAGAAGCCAAGTCACTAGCTCTTCGTTTAAAAAATACTCCTCATTACTGCCCGCAATGTGGCAGCCCTGTCATGATTAAAGCAGGGAATGTTAACATTCCACATTTTGCCCACATTTCCCACACTTTATGCCAATCATTTTCAGAACACGAATCTCCCAGGCATTTAGCCGGAAAAGCAGACTTATTTCAATGGATTACCCAAACAGCAGAAGCAGAATTGGAAGCATGTCTGCCAGGCGGAGACCAGCGCCCAGACATTTTAACAGGAAATATAGCGGTTGAGTTTCAGTGTTCTTCGATTTCCGCTGCTTTATTTAAGGAGCGGACAGAGAAATATACAGCGCGTGGAATGATTCCGTTTTGGATATATGGCGGCAAGCCGGTTGAGCGGAAAGGGAGCTATGTAAAGCTGACGCCTTTTCAGCGGCTGTTTTTGCGTTTTCATCCTCAGTTGGGCTTTTATTTTTTGTCGTATGACCCTGAACGAAAAGGATTTACGGTATATAAAAACATCACTCCGCTTACGGTAACACTTTGTACAGCACACCAGCGCTTTATTCCTATTCAAGACATGACGTTTCCTCCGTCTGCTTCGGGCAGCGAAAGAGATGTATCTGACCTGAATACCTTTTTTGATTACAGGCGGAAATGGATCGATCAGACCTGCCAGTTTGACCGGGGGCACCGACATCCTTTTCTTCAAGCGGTTTATGCATCCGGCCGTAATCCTTATTTGTTGCCGGAACACATTGGGCTTCCTGTCCGCAGCAGCATAGCGATTCGGAACCATCCGATTGAATGGCAGTTTTATCTTTTACTGGAGCTGGAGAAGCGTCCGGCTGAAGAAATTATTCGACGCCGAATCGAGCTTGGACATGTAAAAGAGCAGCCGCTGCCGCTTGCTGGCGGAAAAACACCGGAGATGGCCGCTGTAGAATATGCCGCGCTGTTGGATGTAATCGGAAATCCGCTTTCTTTGGACAGCCCTTCGCTCGGTGTGAAGCTGGAAAAAGAAAAAGCCTTTACAGGGGCATTCGGGAAGGCTGTTTTAGACAAGCTGATTTTTTGAGGTGAAAAACAAAGGATTATATAATAAGGAAGGAGAATGGTTATATACATAAAAGGAGGTTTTTGAAGATGGCAGAAAATGCAGTAAAACAGCTTCCGGCACGTTCTGAGGTGCCGGAGGAGCTGAAATGGCGTCTTGAAGATATTTTTGTAACGGATGAAGAGTGGGAGAAGGAATTTAAAGCGCTTCAGGCACTTGCAGGAGAAGCCTCTTCCTATAGAGGGACCCTTGATGAAAGTGCAGAGCAGATGTATGCCTTTTTCTCCTGGCAGGATGTTCTGCTTGAGCGGATGGGCCGTCTATATACGTATGCGCATATGCGATACGATGAAGATACTCAAAACGCCCATTACCAGGGCATGAATGACCGGGCTAAAATGCTGTATACACAAATTGCAGGAGCGCTTTCGTTTGCCGATCCTGAAATTTTGTCGATTGACGAAGAAAAAGTAAACGGGTTTGTCGCATCCCATGAGCCGCTCCAATTGTACAAAAAAGTGCTGGATGACTTAAACAAGCAGCGTCCGCATGTTCTGTCTGCAACAGAAGAGAATTTACTGGCGCAGGCATCAGATGTATTAGGCTCATCGAGTGCAACATTTGGAATGCTGAATAATGCTGACCTGGAATTTCCGGTTATCCAGGATGAAAACGGAGAAAGTGTACAAATTACACACGGTAACTACGTGCGGTTTCTTGAGTCATCGGACCGCCGTGTTCGAGAGGAAGCTTTTAAAGCCGTGTATGCCACCTATGGAAGATTTAAAAATACATTTGCTTCAACGCTATCCGGCCAGGTGAAACGCGATAATTTCTCTGCAAGTGTACGCCATTACAACAGCGCGCGAGAGGCAGCACTGTCACGTAACCATATTCCTGAAGAGGTATACGACAATTTAGTGGCTACCATTAACAAAAATCTGCCGCTGCTTCACCGTTATGTGGCGCTGCGCAAGCGGGTACTTGGTCTTGATGAACTGCATATGTACGATTTGTATACGCCGCTTGTAGCAGAAGGCAAGTTTGATGTAACGTATGACGAAGCGAAAGATCTTCTTCAAAAAGGTTTACAGCCGCTCGGAAAAGAATACATCGAGATTTTAACGACAGGGTTAGAAAGCCGCTGGGTCGATGTAGTCGAGAATAAAGGGAAAAGAAGCGGGGCTTACTCCTCCGGTGCTTATGGCACAAATCCTTACGTTCTGATGAACTGGCAGGATAATGTAAACAATTTGTTTACACTTGCTCATGAATTTGGGCACAGCATTCACAGCTATTATACACGTGCGAGCCAGCCGTATATTTATGGGGACTACTCTATTTTCGTGGCAGAAGTGGCTTCTACGTGCAACGAATCCATTTTAAATGATTATTTGCTGAAAGCAACAGACGATGAGAAAAAACGCATTTACTTGCTGAATCATTTTCTTGAAACATTCCGCGGCACGATTTTTCGCCAGACGATGTTTGCAGAATTTGAACACCTGATTCATGAAAAAGCACAAAAGGGAGAAGCACTGACAGCAGACGGCTTAAGTGAAGCTTATTACGCACTGAATAAAAAGTATTTCGGTGATGATATGGTTATTGATGAAGAAATTGCACTTGAATGGGCGCGCATTCCGCATTTCTATTATAACTATTACGTATATCAGTATGCGACGGGCTTAAGTGCAGCGATTGCGCTGTCTTCACAAATTTTAAAAGATGGCGAGCCGGCTGCCCAGCGGTACATTAATGAGTTCTTAAAAGCAGGAAGCTCTGCGGATCCAATTGAAGTATTAAAGCGTGCAGGCGTTGATATGACGGAAGCAGGTCCGATTGAAGCAGCCTGCCGTGTGTTTGAGGAAACACTGGACGAAATGGAGAAATTACTGGGTTAATTTGTAAGTTAACGCTGTCAAACCCATTATTATGTCGATTTTGTGAATTGAAGGGTCATTCCTTGCAAAAAATGTGCCACACATGGTACGATGGGGTCGTGAAGTTGATCACAAACAAACATATACCCCTTTGTTTGACCGTGAAAAATTTCTCCCATCCCCTTTGTTCGTAAGAAAGAGCCCCGCTTCGGCGGGGCTTTTTCTATTTGGATGCAATAAAAAAAACACCAGCATCCGATGCTGGCGTTTTTACTGAATATATTCCCAAAAAGTGCCGTGCTTCGTATGGATCCTGCGGACTTTTCGCTGCAGAAGCAGTTTTTTCATTTCGCATTCTGTCTGGCTGTCGGTCCAATCATAAACGCCTCTTATTTCACTTGTGGCCGCAATGCGAAAGTATTGCATAAATTCTTCAAGTGAAGGCGGGTCAAGCGGTTCTGGTATTTCTTCTAGAATTTCCTGCAGAATTTGTACATAAATATCATAGGAATAAAGGCCGGCAATTTTAATACCTTCATCTTCAATGCGTTCATTAAAAAATACGATCGTCGGCGCTTCGTCCACATCCATTTCACATGTGACCGCTAAATCACTTTGAAAGGCTTTTGTGGCACCAGCTGAATAAATATCATTTAAAAACTCGCTTTTGTCGAGTCCCGACTCTTCAGCACAGCGGGTTAACACAGCTATATCTGCGACATTCTCTTTATCTAAAAATAATTGCTCCTGAATTCTCCGTAGGAACTTACTGCCGGCCCGTTTTCCTTGCAGCTCAGCTGCTTTGATGGCAATAGATGCAAGAAAAGGAGATTCGATGGTCTCTTCCTCCCAGACGGATTCCTCGCAGGCAAGCCCGCTTTGTTCCACTGCAAGAAGAGGCTTAGCTGTATTCAAGGCAGTCAGCTTGCCGGTTAATACCTGCTTCAACTTGAAATAATGGCCGTATTCTACTTGCAGCTTCCGAATAAGGGGGTCGAGCGCCCAGCAATCCGGGCACAAAGGATCAATAAATACATAGAGTTCGAGCGGCTTTTGCCGGGCAGAGCAAATACGTTCAGGCAGTTGCATCGAATTCACAAAGCATCACCCTTATCATCCGGCTGGTTCACCATATGAAACGCCGTTTGTTTAAGTCGTTCAAAAAAGAAAACACGCAATTCACCGGTTAAATGCACATCATCCATTGCCGCATTCATGCACTCCAGCCAGGCTTCTGCGCGTGCTGGCGTAATAGGGAAAGGCAAATGGCGTGCCCGGAGCATCGGGTGCCCGTGTTCATCTGTATAAAGGCTTGGTCCACCTAGAAATTGAGTTAGAAATTGTTTCTGCTTTCGGGCAGTTTCGGTTAAATCATCGGGAAAAATCGGCGCAAGATCCGGATGCTGCGAAACGCGGCTGTAAAAAACGTCCACCAGTTCTGAAAGCTGTTTCCCGCCAATGATGTCGTATGGAACATTGGATTGCTCGGCCATAAACGTTACTCCTTTTTCCTCGTAATGTATCTTCATTTTAACAAGGCTTTCGACATAAAACAAATGATAGGATTGAGGGCATATCTCCAAAACATTCCTTTTCTTTAAAAAAAACCGGCTCTACGCATTGTAGAAGCCGGTGATCTTTTTTACATAGTTTTGTGTTTCATTGAATGGCGGGATGCCGCCATACTTCTTTACGTTGCCCGGCCCTGCATTATATGCAGCGAGCGCAAGAGAAATGTCTCCATCAAACATATCGAGCATTTGGCGTAAATATTTCGTTCCGCCAAATACGTTTTGTTCTGGGTCCATTGAATCTTTAACACCGAGGTAGCTTGCAGTGCCCGGCATTAATTGCATAAGCCCTGAAGCGCCCGCGTAGCTGACGGCATTCGGGTTAAAATTGGATTCCTGTTTAATCACAGATTGGATCAATTTTTTCGGGATATTGTACTTCTCGGCAGCCCGGGTAATGATATCATCAAAATTTGTTTTAGGTGCGGCTGCAATGTCGGCGCCGGCTTTTGTGAAGAGGGCTGGTGCAGATGCTGCAGAAGAAGCGGCACTTACAGAAGCGGAGGTCCCGGCTTGAATAATTTCAAGACCCTGCGCAAGCGCCTGCTGCAAAATAGAGCCAAACACATTGCCTGTCCCAGCGGCAGAAGAAAATGGAGAAGTGGTTCCTGTTCCAGCGGCTTTAGCGACAGTCGTGTTGATCATCGTGTTGAAAAAGTTTGTATCCACGTTGTTAGTTTCCCCCATGTTGTGTAAGTGCGTGATAGAAACGGCGGATTTTATTTTCTGCCGGTGTGTAGTCGATGCCATATTTCTTCAAAAGCTGATAAAAAACATCTTCTCCAGAAGCATCCTTTGCTTCATATTCAATCTCGTAATCTTCCTGCCCGAGATACGTGCTATGGTCAAACACGAGCAGGCCGCCTTCGTAAGCCATCTCTGCCCGTGTTGTTGAAAGCGTGCCAAAGTGAGCGAAATTGGCCGCGCCAGCGCGGCCAGCCGCCCGGCTGATGACTTTATTATCAGGAAGGGTGCCGGCTAAGGCGTCCTTCACTTCAAGTTGTGATAATGAAACCGTTGATTCTAAAAGACCTGTATCTGCTGGTTCTTTCAGCGTCATTTCCGCTCGTCCGCCCTTTTCACGGATGCGAAGCGCGGCGCCGGCTTCTTTAAGCAAAAAATCTGGTGTATCAAAATAGTGGTTGGACTGCTGTTGGAAAGGTCCCGGATCAAAAGCGGCGACAAGCTGATCAAACTGTGTTTTTGTAACCACACATTTAAATTCAATTTCAATTTCTTCCTTCATCGTGTCCGCCTCATTTTCCATAATGTTCTTCTTTTATTGTATCCTGTTCGAACCGTGTTTGAAAGAGTAAAATGTGGTAAAATGTTTACGAAGTTTTGAATGAACGGTTGTTGTAAAGGAGAAGTGAAGAATGAGAACGAAATGGCATTTTACAAAAACAGAATGGGCAGGCGAAACGCTTCGTCTTTTATCAGAGGAAGAGGTACAGGTCACACACTTAAAGCCGGTCTCCCAGGTGATTACCGATTCAGACGCCGCGGCTTTTGTGTATCTGGCGGAAGCAGAGCCGGGCTATGTTTATCTATATGTACACGAGAGTACGTGGGAAGAAGTAAAGAGAGCGATTGACGGCGGGCACCCGGTTGAAGCAGCCGGAGCGGACGGTACATTTCTGCTTGCCTCGTTTCACGAGGAAATGAGCGATCTGCTTGTCAACATCGAAGGAAACAGCAACTACGGCGAAGAAATGGTAGAGAAAGTGGAACGTGTTTTTTTCGCCGAACAGCGCTAATGGAGGACACCGTGCATGGACAACTGGGATGAGTTTTTAGTACCGTACAAGCAGGCGGTAGAGGAATTAAAAGTGAAGCTGCGCGGCATTCGCAAGCAGTTTACACTGGAAGACGACCGTTCACCAATCGAATTTGTGACAGGACGGGTAAAGCCGGTTCCAAGCATCTTAGATAAAATGGAAACGAAACGAATTCCAATGGAACGCATCCAGCAGGATATGCAGGACATTGCCGGGCTGCGCATGATGTGCCAGTTTGTGGATGATATTAAGATCGTTGTGGGGATTTTGCGCAAGCGGAAAGATTTTAAAATCGTTGAAGAAAAAGATTATATTTCCCATAAAAAACCAAGCGGCTACAGATCCTATCATGTAGTGATTGAATATCCGGTACAGACCATTCACGGGGAAAGAAAGCTGCTTGCTGAAATTCAAATCAGAACGCTTGCCATGAATTTCTGGGCGACCATTGAGCATTCGCTGAATTATAAATACAATGGCGATTTTCCGGAAGAAATTCAAACAAGGCTGCAGCGTGCGGCAGAGGCCGCTTTCCGGCTGGACGAAGAAATGTCCTTGATTCGGGAAGAGATCCAGGAAGCGCAGCTGTTTTTCACAAAGAAAAAAGAATGACTACTAAACGGCAGGGGTGAGGCAGGATGAAGTTTGCGATTACATCAAAAGGGGACGCCAAGTCCAATGCATTAATGCATAAAATCCGCAATTACCTGACGGATTTTAAATTAACATACGATGAAAGTGAGCCGGATATCGTCATTTCGGTTGGAGGAGATGGAACGCTTCTTTACGCGTTTCACCGGTATAATGGACGTCTTGATAAAACGGCATTTGTCGGGGTACATACGGGACATCTTGGTTTTTATGCGGACTGGACACCGGATGAAATTGAAAAGCTGGTAATCGCCATTGCGCGGACGCCATATCAGATCATTGAATATCCACTTCTTGAAGCGATTATCCGCTATCAGGATGGAGGTAAAGAAACACGCTATTTGGCCTTGAATGAATCAACCGTCAAAAGTGTGGATGGAACACTCGTAATGGATGTGGAAATTCGCGGCGAGCAGTTTGAGCGTTTTCGCGGCGATGGCTTGTGCGTATCAACGCCATCTGGCAGCACAGCCTACAATAAAGCGCTTGGCGGAGCTATTTTGCATCCGTCGATCCGCGCCCTGCAGCTGGCGGAAATGGCATCGATCAACAACCGTGTGTTCCGGACTGTTGGCTCACCGCTGATTTTGCCGGCTCACCATACGTGTATTTTAAAACCGGTTAACCGGCCGGATTTTTTAGTGACCATCGATCACTTAACAATTTTGCATAAAGATGTAAAATCCATTCAATATCGTGTTGCCACAGAAAAAATCCGTTTTGCCCGCTTCCGGCCGTTCCCATTTTGGAAAAGGGTGCATGATTCCTTTGTCAGCAGTTAATGGAAAGCCGTTTGAATTGTGCTGGACTGCGGATGAGGATGGACTGCTGCTCCGAACCTTTTTAGCGCAAAAGGCGATCTCCAAGCGTGCTTTAACGGATATTAAATTTACCGGCGGGCTGATTGAAGTAAATGGCCGCGAAGTAAATGTCCGCCATGTGTTATCTGCAGGAGATGCCGTACGGGTAGTGTTTCCGCCCGAATTACCATCAGGCGGACTCGAGGCGGAGCCGGTCGATCTTCCGGTTTTGTTTGAGGATGAAGCGCTGATCGCTGTCGCCAAGCCGGCGGGCATGAACACGATTCCGTCCCGCGAGCATCCATCCGGCTCGCTTGCATCCGGCCTGCTCTGGCTGTATAGGGAGCAGGGGCTGCAGGCAACGGCACACATCGTTACCCGGCTGGACCGCGACACATCAGGGATTGTCCTTGCGGCGAAAAACCGATACGTGCATCATTTAATGTCTGAGATGCAAAAGCAAAAAAAGGTGTTCCGTCAGTATGAAGCACTTGCAGAAGGCGTTTTTGAGCAGGCATCCGGTTTTGTAGAAGCGCCGATTGGCCGCCGGGACGACAGCATTATTGAACGAATGGTGCGTGAGGACGGCCAATATGCCCGGACGGTTTACAAAGTGATCCGGCAGTACGATGATTTTGCCCATGTGGCTGTTAAGCCGGAAACCGGGCGGACGCACCAGATTCGTGTTCATCTTGCCCATCTTGGTCATCCGCTTGCAGGCGATGATTTATATGGAGGCAGCAGGAGCCGCATAAACAGGCAGGCACTTCACTGCGGATCGCTGTCGTTTCACCATCCTGTAACAGGCGCGCCTGTCGATCTTACAATGCCCATGCCAATGGATATGAAAAATATGGTTATATAAAAAAACCGGATTCCACTATGGAACCCGGTTTTTTTTATGAAACATCGCTGAATGAACGGAATTTTTCTCGAACGAGCGGCTGCTGGGAATCCACCGATAGGATTTCACGCTCCGGCCAGCGCAGTGCGGTCAGCTTGCCGCCAAATACACAGCCGGTGTCGATATTGATGGTGTTGCCGATCGCGCGCGGCGCGCTGACAGGTGTATGGCCGTACACAACATATGCATCTCCTGCGTACTTTTTTGCCCAGTCGCGGCGGACAGGGGAGCCATCCGGATGTTTTTCACCTGTAATGTCTCCGTAAAGCACAAACGTTTTTACACGCGCATCAAATCGGCCAATATAGTCGGCACGTATCCCGGCGTGAGCAATCACAAGCCGCCGGTCTTCAAGCACGTGATAGAGCGGTGACTCTTCATACATAGACAGGAACCGTTTTCTAAGCAGGCGGTATTCATTGGCAGGCATGGAATCAAGCTCTGCCACTGTTGTTTCGAGTCCGTGTGTTTCCTGAACGTTGTTGCCAAGAAAATACCGGTACAGCTTATTGCAGTGGTTGCCTGGCACAAAAAGGGCATTTTGCTCTTCAAACAGCCGGCAGACAACGTCCATTACCCGGACCGAATCCGGGCCCCGGTCGGTTAAGTCGCCGACAAAAGCCAGCGTCCGCCCATCCGGATGAATAGGGATACCTTCGTCCCATTTGTATCCAAGCGTATGCGTCAGCATATGAAACTCATCGAAACAGCCATGTATATCTCCGATAATATCCAGCTTCATTCAATCGCTCCCCATTCATTTTTGTCTACTGCATTAGTATAATCCGTTTGGAGAAAATTTAAAAGCTGGGCAAAAGCTGGCATGATAGTCGTTGATTTTTTCGGCAATCATGATAAGATTAACACTAGGTACTAATAACTTGTATAAATGGAGGAACGGATTTATGCTATTTTCACTTGAAGGAAAAACGTTTGTCGTAATGGGTGTTGCCAACAAGCGCAGCATTGCATGGGGAATTGCCCGCTCTCTGGACGCAGCAGGAGCACGTCTTGTTTTTACTTATGCAGGCGATCGTTTAGAAAAAAACGTTCGTGACCTGGCGGCAACACTTGAAAATCAAAAGGATCCGTTCATTTTACCATGTGATGTAACAGATGATTCCGCGATTGAAGAATGCTTCCGTGCCATCAAAGAAAAAGAAGGCGTCATCCACGGTCTTGCTCATTGTATCGCGTTTGCCAACAAAGAAGACTTAGACGGCGATTTTGTCGATACATCCCGCGACGGCTTTATGCTTGCCCACAACATCAGTGCTTACTCGCTGACAGCGGTAGCAAAATATGCGAAGCCTCTTATGACAGAAGGAGGCAGCATTGTGACACTGACGTACCTTGGCGGTGAGCGCGTGATTACAAACTACAACGTGATGGGTGTCGCAAAAGCGTCCCTTGATGCAAGCGTGCGTTATTTGGCTGCTGATCTTGGCAAAGACGGCATTCGTGTGAACTCGGTTTCTGCCGGACCAATTCGTACACTTGCTGCAAAAGGCATCAGTGATTTTAATGAGATGCTGACTCAAATTGAAGAACGAGCACCGCTTCGCCGGACAACAACACAGGAAGAAGTAGGCGATACAGCTGTTTTCTTGTTCAGCGACATGTCCCGTGGCATCACCGGTGAAAACATTCATGTGGATTCCGGCTACCACATTACAGGCAATTAATTAAAAAAACCGTCCATATTGGGCGGTTTTTCTGCATATACTGGACAAAAAAGCGGAGGTGTGTGCATATGAAAAAAACACCTGGTCCCTTGCTTTATATTGGTCAGCCTCATTTGACGCCTATTCAGCCCGTAATGCAGAAAATTGCTAAAGCAGAATCAGAGGGAGAAATTATCGAAGAGGTGAAACAAGAGGCTGAGGAAAAGCAATTGACGCCGCCGGCCCAAAAAAAAGAAGAAAAGTCAGGCGACGGCCGCTTAAAACCGTTTCGGGAAATGAGTATAACAGAAAAAGTCGTTTACCTTGCTGAGCGGCGCATTCCGGTTCCATGCCGTTTCGAGTGGAGCGGTCCTACGGTTCGGGGTGTTATTCAATCGTTTGATGAAACGTACGTATGGATACTCGATGAAGAAAGCCATACACCGGTGCAGGTTCCCATTGCTGACATTGTGTATATCCGTCTCGCTGGAACATAAAAAAAGCCGCCCCGTTAGTGGAGGCGGTAGATTTTAACGGCAGATATCAAGATCAACGTCTTTGATGCACTGAACCGCAATAAATTCATTTAGATCGACCGTTACGCAGCTTCGTGTTTTGTCAAAATTTTCGACTTTGCACACCTGCTTTAAGCTGATGCCTTCGTCGCATGCAAGGTTAACCGGCTCATGATCATCATCAAGCGGCATAAGTACCCGCAGGCGCGCACAGCAGCTGTCAAATACATCTTCTACACGGAAGAAGATGGATACACAGCCGGCGTCACAATCATCAGCTTCATCTGGACTAAAGAAAGCAAAAAACGGCTTCCCTTTTTTTGTTGTCAGTGTAAACACACGTGTGTCTGCATTGCGGCGGCGCGGTCCATCCAGGTCGCCCAGCGGCTCAGCGAAGCAGTCTTTGCAATCACGGCACTCTTCATCTTCTCGTGCGTCTTGAATATCACGGATCGCGCGGACAACTTCGCATACACAGCTCTCAAACTTGTCATCATCGCGATGCTTGTGGCATCCCATTGTGCATTCCTCCTTTAATATCGGTACATTATTACAGTATGAATTTCATTCAAAAAGGCATGGACAAATGCCGCATTGAATGGAATTTTTTTTTTGGTTTCGCACATACTGATCGAAAACGGAGGTGCGGGTATGAAAAAAACAGCGTGCATTTTTTTAGTTCTTTTGCTGGCAGGGTGCGGACCCGAGCACGACGGGACGGCGATGATTGAAAAAGCAGATCCCGATGCTGTTCAGCTGGACGGCCATGATGATCAGCTGGCAGCGGAAATAAAAAAGGAAGCAGATTCTTTTGATGAGATTTACGATACAGCCGTTGTAAAAGGCACGAAGCAGCTGCTTGTAGCTTACAAAGTGCGCCATCTGGAGCGGTTTCGGATGAAGCAAATCGAAAAAAACCTGGCTGAACGCATGAAAAAAACGGCAGAAAAAGAAAAAGTAGAAATTGTTGTGTCAAGCGATTATAAAATTTTTCTTGAAGCAGTTCGTTTAAAAGAAGATATGGAAGCGGGACATTTTACAGAAAAAGAAGCGGACAAACGCCTGGCGGAAATTATTAAATTGAAAAAAGAAATGGCGTAGAGAAAGGAAGAAGAAGATGATCGCAATGTTTTTTTGGGCATTTGTCGTCGGCGGGCTTATTTGTGTCATTGGTCAGCTTATGATGGACCTTGGAAAGTTGACACCAGGTCATACGTTGTCGATTCTCGTTTCAGTCGGAGCACTGCTTGCAGGCTTTGATCTTTATGAACCGCTTGTAGGTTTTGCCGGCGCCGGTGCAACAATGCCGATTACAAGCTTTGGCAACTCACTTGTAGAAGGTGCGATGCAGGAAGCGAAGCTCCATGGAGTGGTCGGCGTGCTGACTGGCATGTTTGAAGTGACAAGCTCAGGTATTTCTGCTGCGATCGTGTTTGGGTTTATCGGTGCCCTCTTTTTTAAACCAAAAGGGTGAACAGGGCCCATCCCTTTTTGCATCTCTCTCATATGATAAGGAGAGAACAGCGAAAGGGGGAGAAATATATGGCAATGTATGGATGCGGCGGTTACGGTGGCGGTTACGGCGGCTCAAGCACATTTGTATTGATTGTTGTTCTGTTCATTTTGCTCATCATCGTCGGTGCGAGCTTTTATTAATGCATTAGAAGGAGGAGCGGACAATGAACGATAAATTTTTCGGCAATATTGAAAAAAAGACCGGCGTGCGTATGAGCGATGTATTTGCACTCGTCGACTCTCTTCAATATGCTGATTTCAAAGATGAACGGACAATCCGTGCGGTTGTCGCGCAAACAGCCGCGCTTGCCGGAAAAAAAGTACCGAAGCAGGTCGAAGATGAAATCGTCCGCACGATCTTAAAAGACGGCAAAAAGCTCGATATGAATACGATCACAAAGATGATCAAATGAGCCTAGAAAGAGAGCAGCAAAAACGCTGCTCTTTTTCCTATTTATACAGGTCAAACGATCTATTTCTCAATTAAAGCGTTTACGTAAGGAATAAATGAGGAAAAAGCGAATATACATGGAGATTAATGAATATTTTATTGAAAGGAGTGAATAACATGGGCTACATTCTTCCAATTCCACAATTCCAATACAATGATTACAGAGAACGGGTTTTAAACGAAGCAGCCGTTGGGTATGCACCGATTGATCCGACTTCAAAAGTAACGTTTGAAAAAGTGCTGCAAGACCGCACAGAGCCACAGGTCCAGTTAAGCACGGAAGAAATAATAAGAAAACGGCAAAGCGAGCATGAAGCATTTCGTGTACATATGGCGCAGATCAGTGGAAGAGGCATTGAAATTGACCGTCTTGCATAATGCAGCAGCGTTTACATAAGCGCATAAAAAAGCGTATTCTCTGCATCGAGAACACGCTTTTTTGTGGTTATAGCGATTTTGTCATCGTTTTATGCAAAATGCCTGCATCCACAAACTCGCCAGATACGACTGTATAGCCGCGCTTTTCGTAAAAGGGAATAGCGTGAAGCTGTGCGTCAAGCTTAAGCGCTGTCAGGCCGGCTACCGATTGAGCATGCTGCTCAATCGCTTCCATAATCAGATTGCCGGCGCCGCGCCCTCTTGCTTCTTTGAGCACACAAATCCGTTCCACTTTTCCAAATTCTCCGACAGTACGAAACCGGCCGGCGCCGCACGGCTTTTGCTCTTCATCATACAAAATAAAATGAACCGCTTCATCTTCCAATTCATCAATTTCAAGTGCAGGCGGAACATTTTGTTCTCCTACGAAAACGGTTGTGCGTACAGAATACGCATCTTCCCGCTGATCAAGATCTGTTGTTTTTACAACATTCACGTTTTATGCATCCTTCCCAAGTAAAAATGTTTCATAAACTGTCCATGAGCCATTCTCAAGCTGATACAGCAAATGAAAACGGTCTGCTTTTTCCGTTAAATCAATCGATTCCATCTGCAGGGCTCCGTATACATCGGAATGTTCATCATTGGACAGCTTCTGGCCAATTGTAATGTGGGGAACAAATCCATACGGCTCTTCACCCGGAAATTCCTCCGTATGGAGCATTTCATATAAAGAAGTGAGTGTATCGTTCGGATCCACTTTAAAATAAATCACGTTATTTACCGGTTCGAACGATTTAACTTTGCTGACGTGATACGAAAACGGCTGATGAAGCGAGGCAACACGGCGCAGCTGCTCTGCAATCTTGCTTATATCCTGTTCATCTGCGTCAAATGGGCTTTTTAACGTAATATGAGGCGCCACGAGCGCATAATGCGGATCATACCGTTTCCGGTAACCGTTTACTTTATCCTGCAAAGATTTTGATGGAAAAATGACAACACCGTATTTCATGTTCATTCACTCCTTTAAAATAACCTTTTCTCTATTAGTATACCAAACGTTTTCAAAAATGCAGAATGGGAGGCAGGCCTCATTCAAACATTTTTAAAAGCGCCCGTTTCATGTCTTTTTGCCAGTAAGTCCATGTGTGATTACCGGCAAACTCCTCATAAAAATAGTCGGTTCTTTTGCCGGATAGGAGCGAAGAAAGCGCCCGGTTCGGCGTCAGAAAATCCGCCCGTTCGCCGTTTGTCATCAGCACATCTGTTTCTTCAGTGCCGATCACATGATAAAGAGAAGGAAGGGTTTCTGCTGACTCGGCTAAATTCATTACGGTGCTGTCCACAAAAGGCGAATGCATCAGGACGCGCCCGAATAAATCTGGATGTTTTAACGCCGTCATAAAGGAAACGGTACCAGCAAGGGAATCGCCCGCAAGCGCACGGCCAAAACGGTTGCCGTGCCCCGGAAACTGCTCGTCCAAATAAGGAACAAGTTCATTGGCGAGAAAGCGTATGTATGCGGCTTGCTGCACGCCGTCCGGATGATACTTTTCGCGCCGGTCGTGCTTGTTAAGATAGGGAATGCCGACCATAATTAACGGTTCTATCTCTTCCGCTTCGAGCAGTTCATCGGCCAGGCGCGGGAGCCGACCAAGCTGAAAGTAGTCTTTGCCGTCCTGGCAGATTAAAAAGGTATACGAAAACATCGGTGAAAAGTCTGCCGGTACGTATACCAAAAAAGAAACGTCTTCTCCTAATTCGGCTGAATGAATAAAGTGATCCTGAATGGTTCCGCGTTTCATGTTAAAACCTCCTGTGAAAAATGCAGTCAGCTTATTGTAACATGACTAAAAGGGAATGAATGTTCTTTTTCAAGCAGAGGCAGCAGTGAGTATGGTATGATGAACAAAATACTGGAAACGGAGAAGGTGACAATGTGGGGAAAATCGGGACGCTCCGGCGCGCGCCGGAAATCGTGGCAGTTTTTGCGAGGCACGGCTTTGCCGGATATATAAAAGATCTTGGGCTGGCGGAAAAAATTCCGTTCACACGCTGGGCCGCCAAAGAACAAAATGTAAAAGGCGAAGAGCTCCGGCGGGCGCTTGAAGATCTGGGTCCGACTTTTATGAAGCTTGGGCAGTTTTTATCCACGCGAACCGACCTGCTGCCTCCATCCTGGACAGAGCCGCTCGCCAAGCTGCAAAACAGTGCACCGGCGATGCCGTTTGATGATATTCGCAAAATTGTGGAGTTAGAAGCGGGCCAGCCGATTGAAGACTGGCTGTTGTATATAGAAGAAATGCCGCTCGGTGCCGCATCAATCGGACAGGTTCACCGTGCTGCTTTAAAAGATGGAACAGAGGTTGCGATCAAAATTCGCCGGCCGGGCATCGAACCGGTGATTCGAAACGACATTTCGATTTTGCGCCAGCTGGCCAGCCTCGCTGAGCGAAACTCCGAGCTTGCGCGGCAGATCAGCTTAAAAGCGATTATTGATGATTTTGCGGCCGCCCTTGGCCGGGAAATGAACTACCGGCTCGAAGCCACTGAGGCAGCGGGAGTGCGGGAGTCGATGAAAGACAAGCGTATTTATGTGCCGCGTATTTTCTCGGAATGGACGACCGAGCGAATGCTGGTGATGGAATTTGTGAACGGAAAATCACTGCGGGGCAATGTGATCAAAGAAATGGGTGTCGAGCAGCGGCAGGAGCTTGCACGGGCTTTGTCGGAAACTGTGCTGCGCCAGGTATTTATCGATGGCGTATTTCATGCCGACCCGCACCCGGGCAACCTGCTGCTTCTGCACGATGGCCGTCTTGGGCTGATTGATTTCGGCAACACCGGCCGGTTGTCAGAGGATATGAGGCATCTGTTATCAGACTGCTTGTTTGCCCTCGCCGACCGCGATGCTGCAGCGCTGTCGATGCTTGTGCTCGAACTTGGTGCGCGAAAGCCGATCGAACGGCGCCTGCTTCAGCGTGACATCAGCCGCTGGATGGCGGGCTATATGGACATTGAACTTGCGGAGGTACAAATGGGCGCCATGCTGCAGGAGCTGTTTACTGTCGCTGGACGCCATCACATTTCCATTCCAAAAGATTTTGTTCAAGTGGGACAGGCTTTTCTGAAAGTAGAACAAACCGTCATTGCCCTTGATCCAGGCTCAAGCTTATCCGGTATGGTGCGCGATATGGCGAAAGAAGTGCTGTTTGGACGTATTCATCCGAAGGAAATGATACGCGAATCCCGTTCATTTTTGCGCTTGTTTAAAATGGCCGCCAACAAGCTGCCGAGTATTTTAAATGAAACGCTGAATGAATGGGAAGGCGGCCAGCCGAAGCTGAAAATGCATGTAACCGCTGATAACAATCTGATGAGGCGCCTTGAGCGGATGGCGTCACTCATTGTCCTCAGCGTGATTATGCTCGCTTTCAGCATTATTATGGCCGGTATTTTCGTTTCCATGGGCAACCAGTCGCCGATTTCCGGGACAAATACCTATATTATCGCGCTCATTACAGCGTTTTTAATGACGGTTCTCTTTATGACCGTGCTGTATCTTATGTGGCGAAAGATTAAATAGAAAAAAGGAAGCCCTTGCCGTTTGACGGAAAAGGGCCTCCTTTTGCGATCAATGCTCGGTAGGGGCTATCAACCGCATACTGCATGCATAAAAGAGGAGTAATATGAACTTACATCAATAAAGATACATAAACTTGTTGACATGCAAGACTTTATTGAATAAAATATAAATTGTCAGTAAACGATTCCTTAGCTCAGCTGGGAGAGCGCTACCTTGACAGGGTAGAGGTCGCTGGTTCGAACCCAGTAGGAATCATAGGAATTAAAAATCCATCCTGTTCAGAAAGCAGGGTGGATTTTTTGTGTTTAAAGGATTTTCTTCTATTCTAATGATCTATTTCATTTATAAAGAAGGAAACGTTTTAAATTCAATCTGCAGGGTACTGTAATCTAAATAAAAAAGATGTTTAAATGCCCTGCTTTTCGTCTCTGTTCCCAAGTTCATTCATTTTTAAAGAAACGTAAAAAATGCTATAATCATAGTGTAAGGGAAAGAATAAATTAAAAGGCGTTTGCCTTCAAAGAAAGGGCTGTCTCAAGCATAACAACTAATTGTATGTTGTCATAAGAAAGATAGGTAAGAGGCAGGATCTACTACAAAATACCATGCTTATGAGCATGAAGGAGATAGAACATTGAAAAAATTTATTACGGCTATACTTGCAGCGGCAATCGCGTTTTCACCGGTTGGAAGTGCAGTTTTTCACGATCAGTCTACAACCGTAGAAGCAAGAGGAAGCAAGGGCGGATTCAAGAGTACAAACGGCAGCGTGAACAGCCCTTCTACTTCAACGTTTCAAAATAAAAAAGCCAATTCAGCGGTATCTAATAAATCGACTTTTTCCACAAAGAAAAAGAACAGCTTTTTCTCAAGCCGATTAATGAAAGGACTTATGCTTGGCGGATTGGCAGGCTTAATATTTGGCAGTCTGCTTAGCGGCATGGGAATGCTTGGGTCTATATTAGGACTACTCGTTAATGTGCTTGCGGTTGTCGTGTTAATTGCGATTATCCGCAAGGTCTTCTTTAGAAGAAGAGCAAACCGTTACTATTCATAAAAGAAAGATCCTTCTGACAACAGAAGGGTCTTTTTGTTTTAGGAAAAGCAGTCCATTTATTTACAACATCACTTCGGCCAAACGGGCATAAGACTGTACTTTATCCTCAAAGTTGTGCACGTTGGCAATGACCATAAATTCTTCTGTTTGATAGGCGTCGCTCAGGGCAAGAAGCTCGTCCCTTATTTTTTGGGGAGTGCCGACAATCATCCGTTTTCGGTTTTCTTTTACTTTTTCTTTATCTGCCTGTGTAACAATTTTTCTTTTCGCTTCTTCAATTGTCGGAATTCTTGTGTCTCCTCCTTTTTCAACCGCTAAAAGCCAGGCATCCTGGCTGAGGGCGATTTCATCTGCTTTTTCCTGAGAAGGCGCACATACAACAAAAATACAGACATTTACTTTTGGGTGCTTTAGCAGGGCGGACGGCTGAAAATCGCTTCGATATTGCTTCATGGCTCTTTGGCCGTTGTAAGGATTAATAAAATGACCGTATGTAAAAGCGGTTCCGTTTTCGGCAGCGGTCCGTGCACCGCGGTGGGTAATGCCCAGCATCCACATTTCGGGAAGCCCGTTTGTCTTCGGATAGGCTTTTACCGCTTCATCTCGATCCCTTAAGTAACGCTGCAGGTCTCTTACTTGTCTCGGGAATTCATTTAAGCTCCTCCGCACGCCGTCTGTAAGAGCCAGACGGGTATCGGCTGCCCCACCGGGGGAGCGGCCGATGCCCAAATCAATCCGGTTTGGAAACAGCGCTTCTAACACTTTAAAATTCTCTGCAATCTTATAAGGGCTGTATTGAGGGAGAAGCACGCCGCCTGACCCGACGCGGATCGATTTTGTTTGTGAGGCGATATGCGAAATGAGTATTTCTGGTGCGGATCCCGCCATTCCGTTTGTATTATGATGTTCTGCTGTCCAAAAGCGGGTATAGCCCATGGCTTCTGCCGACTGCGCCAGCTTCACGGTTTTCTTTAATGCATCCGCTCCCGTTTCGCCGGCCGCAATAACAGACTGGTCCAATACACTCAGCTTCATTTTATCCCAACCTTTCTAACCGTAAAGCTTTTAGTTTGTTTGATCAAAAGATAGATTATCGAGGGAGAGATGTAAAGAAAAGAGCTTAAAGAAGAGATTATTCAGGAAAAGAAAGGTAAAATAAAAGTGATCTATATTTTATGGTTTAGTTTACCAAATTATTTTGTGTAAACGGTATCAAGTTAAACTAAGGGGGATGACGATGAAACCAGAAAAGCACATGCAGACACACGAGGAGTTGAATGGACCTGTAAAAAAGACGTCGGTGATCGGGCCGGGATTGATCGTGGCGGCCACCGGAGTAGGCGCGGGTGATTTAGTGGCAGCACTGATGGCGGGTGCTAATTATGGCCTGGTGTTTCTTTGGGCAATTTTGATCGGTTCTGTTCTGAAGTTTGCCCTAAATGAAGGGGTAGGCCGCTGGCACTTAACAAGTGGAAACACCATATTAGAAGGCTGGCACATGATGGGGAAATGGGCTACTGGCTATTTTGGTGTGTATTCCGTTATTTGGGGGTTTGTATATGGAGCTGCCGGCACAGCATCCTGTGCCCTCGCAATGGCTGCACTGTTTCCTCAGCTTTCTTTAACACAATGGGCCGTTATTCATGGATTAGCCGGTTTTGGCTTGATTTGGTGGGGGAAATACAAGACATTTGAAAAGGTAATGAACTGGCTGGTTGGCATTATGTTTATTACGGTAGTAGGATCTGCTGTTTTGGTTGTACCTCAACTTGGTGACATTGTAGATACAGCTGTTCCCACACTTCCAGAAGGATCATTAGTGTATGCGCTCGGGTTAATTGGCGGGGTAGGCGGCTCTCTCACAATGGCTTCTTATGGGTACTGGCTCCAGGAAAACAAATGGCAGGGGCCTTCCTTTATTCGTGCAGTCCGCTATGATTCTGCCGTTGCGTATATTGTAACCGCGCTATTTACCGTTGCCCTTCTCCTATTGGGCGCGGGATTGTTATATGGAACAAATGTAAACATTAGCGGTGAAAAAGGATTGATCGATTTTGCTTCTATTCTAGGAAATGAACTGCATCCTGCTGTACGCTATTTATTCCTTATCGGCTTTTGGTCTGCTTCCTTCACCTCCGTTCTTGGAGTGTGGAATGGGGTTCCGTATTTATTTGCTGATTTTATCCGGACCATTCGCCATCAACATATCAGCAAGGAGGATTTGAGTAAAACAAAGGCGTATCGTTTTTACGTGCTATGGTTAACCTTTCCGCCGATGCTGCTTCATTTTATCGGAAAGCCGGTTTTTTTAATTATTGCTTACGGGGCGCTGGGGTCGATTTTTATGCCGTTTATGGCGATTACACTGCTTTATTTACTCAACAAGAAAACATACGTAGGGACGATTGACCGCTATCAGCGCTGGTCTAACCTTGCGCTGGGCATTAGTATTTTATTATTTATTGTACTGACAGTGAATGAACTGAAAAATATCTTTTTCAATTAAAACAAAAAAGCAAGCCTTCTCCTGGAAGAAGAGCTTGCTTTTTTGTTTTATTTCCCATCCGTAATTTCTTTTAAAATTTCATAGGACCGTTTTTGCTTGTCCGGATCGTAAATATAAGAGACGGCCATAATTTCGTCTACATTGTACATATCCTGGAAGCTCGTCAGCTGGTCACGGACAGACTGCTTGCTTCCTATCAGTGTAACACTGGACATGGAAGACGCCATTTGTTTTTCTGGTTCGCTCCACAGTTCGTCCATATTTTCTACAGGAGGGCTGAGCGGTACGCTGGAGCCGCGTACAACGTTTAAGAAAAATTGCTGCATCGTTGTAGACTCGAACTCGGCTTCTTCATCGCTTTCTGCTGCGATTACGTTCAAGCAGACGATCATATAAGGAGCGTCCAAATAGTCGGATGGCTTAAACCGGTTGCGGTAAATCGCAATGGCTTCTGCCAGGTACCTTGGTGCGAAATGAGCGGCAAAAACATACGGCAGGCCAAGCTCCGCTGCTAAATAAGCGGAATCGGTGGAAGAGCCGAGAATATAAATCGGGATATTGGTGCCGGCGCCCGGGTAAGCTTTTACATCGCCTTGCAGCGCGGCCGGACCAAAATATGTCAGCAGGCTGTTTACATCTTCCGGGAATGTATAAACCGTATCATGCTGCGAGCGTCTTAAAGCGCTGGCTGTTTTCATATCCGTGCCCGGTGCACGCCCGAGGCCTAAATCGAGACGGTCGGGATAAATAGCCGCCATCGTGCCGAACTGCTCAGCGACCACGAGAGGTGAATGGTTCGGCAGCATAATACCGCCGGAGCCGACGCGAATATGCTTTGTGTGCTCAAGGGTATGCTTAATTAAAATAGATGTAGCAGAACTTACAAGAGTAGGTGTATTGTGATGTTCTGCAATCCAGTAGCGGCTGTAGCCCATTTTTTCTGCCGCCTGCGCTAAATCGATCATAGAATCAATCGCTTCTTTTGGCTTTTGTCCTTTGCGGATAGGGGCCAAGTTTAAAACCGATACAGGTATTTGTATATTTGACATTTCATTTTGTCCTTTCTGGATGAAGTTTCTTTTCTATCGTAACAGTCCAAACATCCAAAACAAACTGAAATGCTTAGGGACCCTAAAGGTCTGTTTTCCTATAAAGAAGACAGGTGTTTATTGCCAGTAAGCTGAACCATCCCAAAGGTAAGCCTGGAGCAGATCCGTATTGATCTCAACTCCAATTCCTATCCCGCCTGGAATCGAAACAGAGCCGCCGGATGGTGTAACAGGCACCAGCTCGGAAAACGGATTTTCCATTACGTCCCACTCAACGGGTTCAATATTTTCCGCGTTCATTTTTGTCCAGGGGGCCAGGCTCGCCTGAGCAAAAAGCATATACAGCCGTGAAAGCGCACCATCGTAACTGTGAGGAGATACTCTAACCTCGAAATGCCGGGCAAGCTGCAAAGCGTCACGGAAATCGTCGATACCCGTCCCATGCAGAATATCCGGCTGGATGATATCAAGCGCATTTTCGTTTAAAATCGGCAAAAACTGTTTGGCGCTTTTTATGTTTTCACCGCCTGCAATCGGCACAGAAAGGCTGGCACGCAATAGCTTGTACTCAGGCAGGTTGTTCAGCGGCATGGGCTCCTCCAGCCACAAAAGATTAGCCCAATTTGATAGGTAAGGTTCCCATTTGCGGGACGCTGCCATATCGTAGCTCTGGTTAGCGTCCAGAATAAGCGAGATTCGTTCTTCGATCATTTTTTGCAGAGACTGAATATGTGTAAGGTCGTCTTGAAACGTTCTGCCGCCAATTTTTACTTTTACGGCCCTAAACTCCTTTTGAATCGCTCCTTCTACAAGCTGTAGAGAGTGGCCGATCCAGTCGTCCCGGTCCGAATAAGATTGAAAGGAAGCGTACACGGGTATGCGGTCCCGCCATTTTCCTCCCCACAAATCACAAACCGAGAGACGGGCAGACTTTGCGACTATTTCCGTTAACGCCATACTGACTGCAGCGGCCGCCCGCTTATGCCATTTTTGAATGACGGACACTAACGGCAGGCGATCAGCGGCCGATTTTCCGATTAAGTACGGGATAATTCTTTCTGTAAATCCGACATGCAGGGCAGGCAGCCAGTCGATGCATTCTCCCCAGCCGTCAACACCGGATTTGGTGGTAATGCGGATGAGGTAACACGATCTATATTTCTTAGGGCCATTCGCATCTCCGTAAGGAGCGGCAAGACGATGAAGCAGGGGAAACGTTTCAATTTTTTCGATTTGCATAGCGGACCCACCTTAAAAAGTTTATGATCACGTTTATACGACGGTTCTATTCTGTACGTTCGTTTTGAATTTATGCGCAAGCAGGCGGGCGGAAAGGCGGAAAACGGGGAGAATGCTGAATAAGTTTTGTACCGATCGAAAAGGGAATAAGCAAAACAAAACCGTTTTTCACTTTCAGCGGCAAACTGTAAAACAAGTTAGGTGATAGGGCGAATGACAGATTTTTTAAAGCATTTTTCAGACCTCCAGCTCGCATGGTTTATTGGATTATTTGCGGCAGTCATTTTGGTGAATATGGTATTAAAAGGATTTTTCAATGCCATGTCTGCTGAAAAAATAGGCGTGAAAAAAGGGGTCTTCACTTCCATTTCCTCTCTGTTAAACTGGGTGACCTTTTACTGTTTGATTCTCCTGTTTTTGCTTTATTTTTCAAAAAGCAGCTGGCTGTTTTACCCGCTATATTCCAATGGCGATGTAGATGTGTCTCTTTTTTTAATCATTATGGCGGTTATGATTGTGTCGCTGGCTGACCGGCTTTTAAAACTTGTGATGAGGTATGTGCTGACGCCTGTTTATGATTATTACCGGGTCGACAGGGGACTCGGCTATACCTTCAATCAAATCATTTATTATACGGTTATGATTGTGGCACTGGCGGTCAGCTTTACGAGTGTCGGCATTGATTTAACCGCTCTTGGGGCTTTGTTCGGTGTGCTTGGCATTGGGATCGGTTTTGGCATGCGGAATGTGGCGGGTAACTTTGTTTCTGGCATCATTATTTTATTTGAGCGGCCGATTGAGGTAGGCGAAGTCATTCAAATCGATAAAAAAATCGGCCAGGTAGAAAAAATCCGCCTGCGATCCACAATTGTCCGGACAGCGAAAGAAGGCGTTTTGATTGTGCCGAACCAGTACTTTATTGAACAGATTATTAAAAACCGGACCGGGGCGGAAACGATGGCCCAGGTGTCGGTCAGTGTCGAATACGGAGAGGACACAGAAAAAGTAGAAGCCCTTTTGCAGGAAGCAGCCGTGAAGATAGCGGAGAGAATGGATGGAATTTTATCTGTGCCTGCTCCGGATATTCGGTTTGTGGATTTGCGCAGCCGGTCGATGGATTTTTTAGTAGAGATTCCGGTTACAAGTTTTGAAATCAAGGAGCAGGTGGAAAGCCGTCTCCGTCACTCTGTTGTCCAGCTTTTTAGGAAAAATGATATTACGCTCGCTTCCCCTATAGTTGATCCAGCGCTTTTTAAATACGAATGATTTTTTCTGTCTGGCCCGAGCAGGAATCTTTTTTCTATTCGTCTAGTTGATTAGTTTTCTGAGTGAGGGGTAATAAGAAAAAGACTGAACAAAGAGAGGAGAAACGGATAATGGCAATGAGAATTATAGGCGGTGTCTTTCATGAGCATGAAGCGGTGATTAAAGTCATTGAAGAATTAAAGCTGAAAGGATACAGCATTGATGACATTTCCGTTTTTGCAAAAAGCAGCAAGGACGTACGCGATATCGAACATGAAACAAATGCAGATATTATTACAGACAGCAGTGAACGTCTGGAACATGCAGAAAGAGGAGCGGGCATCGGTGCTCTTTCCGGCGGCCTTCTCGGCGGATCACTCGGTGCGATTCTTGGAGCAGGCTTGATTGCAATTCCGGGCATTGGACCAATTGTGGCAGCTGGACCGATTGTTGCCGGCCTGACTGGAGCGGGTGTCGGCCTGGGAAGCGGCGGTATTATTGGAGCGCTCGCCGGAGCCGGTATACCGGAGGAAAAAGCAAAAGAGTATGAGCGTTATTTAAAGGAAGGAAACATTGTAGTGCTTGTGGATGCTAGAGAAAACCATGAAGCTGAAATCAACCGTATATTCGAAACACATAATACGGCTACAAGAGCGACGTATCGGAACCATAGAGAACGATAATTCAGCTTAAGCTTGCATGATCCATAAAAGAAAGAGCCGCCTTGCGCTGACAGCAGGGCGTTTTTTCATTTTTTTCCTCATTATCTATTTTATGAAACTAATGGGGCGCTTCAATCGTATAGGAATAAAATAAAGCGGGGGATGACATGCAAAAAAAAGTAGAGAAAAAGTTAGTCAGCTTATGTACAGGTGAACTATTCGCCGCCGTTCTTTTTGCAGGTATGTGGATTATGTATATAGGGATAATGGAATGGACAAAACCATACTTAACCTCTTTGCCACCTTTATATGCGTTTGGTTTATTAGAACTGATTCTGCTGCAGGGAAGCATGTATTGGTTTTTGAAGCTGAGGCAGATCAGGCGCAAGAGCCGTACCCGTTTGCCCGAAGGCCAGCGGCAAATGTTCCAGTGGTTTAAACGGATCGATCAATGTTTGATTGGCGTGGGTGTTCTCATTCTTATCAAGCAGCTACTCGACTTTCCTGCAACATTTTATTGGTTTTTGTTTTTATACGTATTTGCCCTTATTGAATACATTAATTATTTTCATATTCGGCTTTCTTACCAAACGAAAGAGGAAATCAAAGATTTCCTTCGTCAAAAAGAATTTAGGCGGTCGAAACTGGCGGACGAATTAAAGTATTTTAACTGATCGATTAAGGCTTTAATACAAAAGCTTTCCTATCGAGGGAAGTTTTTGTTTTTGCTCATATCAGCTTGTTCTTTGCGCGCTGCGGCGGTTTTGATGGAGGTGCAAGAGAAGGGAAAGAAAATAAAAGGATTGTATTTAAAGGAAGATTTGATATAATACCTCTATAAATGTTAACGTTAACATAAAAAGAAATTTTAGTTATTCTGCTCAATGTTAAGGTTTATATTGTAAGATTTCTTTTTGATAAAGAAAAATGTTAACGTTAACATTTTGATGAAAAGGAAAGGAGCTGAGGAGAAAAGCCGCCCGCAGGTCGAACATCCTAAGATAACAGAAAATAAGTATCGTCTTTTTGTAAGCGTTTTAGTATTGTAGGGAGGAAAGACTTTCTATTCGCCAGTCGCCAAACCAAGAATAGAAAGCCCTTCTGAAAGAACATTTGTCTCCAGTATAGCAGATTTCAAGCAATCACTTCAATGCACAGGAGGGTTATGATGAGTACTGTTTTTGCAGCAGATCCTGCGCCGGAAGGACAGGAGACCAAAAAGGAAAAGCTGAGTTTAAAAGAAAAGATTTCTTATGGCATGGGCGATTTTGGAAACGGTTTTATGTTCGATTTAGGCCAGTTATATTTGTTGAAATTTTTAACGGATGTAGCCGGTATTTCAGCCGCTGCAGCAGGCACCATTTTTCTGGTCAGCAAATTGTTTAATGCAGTTATGGACCCGCTTGTCGGCTCCTCGATTGATTATCGAAAAAACATCGGCAGGCGTGGGAAATTTCGGCCGTATCTTTTATTCGGCAGCTTAGCACTTGCCATCGTTACTGTACTGCTTTTTATCTCACCATCTGTACCGCCCGCAGGCAAGCTTGCGTATGCGTATGCCATTTACATGATGTGGGGCGTTGCTTATTCGTTTACAAATATTCCGTACGGCTCGCTGGGTGCGGCCATTACGCAAAATGCGGAGGAACGGACGTCTCTTGCCACATTCCGTCAAATCGGTTCACTGGGCGCCCTGCTCATTACAAGTGTAATTGTGATGCCGCTGATTGTGCAGTTTGACCGTGCGGAAGTCGGCTATCCAGTTGTAATGGGGATTATGTCGGTCATCGGGATTATTGGATTTTTCATTTGTTACCGGAATACAAAAGAGCGCATCGTCGTAAAAGGAGGGCCAAAAGAAAAGCTGTCGTTTAAGTCAATTATCAAAACGTTCATTACGAACAAGCCGCTTTTGACACTGATCTTGATGACGATTTTCTCTATTTCTGCTTACAATATCAAATCAGCATTGCTTGTGTATTTTGCAGAATATAACTTAGGCAATGTGACACTCGTTGCCAACATGAGCTTTATTATTATCGGCTCTTCCTTTCTAGGTGTAATCTTCATGCTGAAGCTTGTAGCCCGGTTTGGGAAAAAGCGGACGGCCATGCTTGGGTTCGGCATTTGTATTGCAGCCGATTTGCTGAACTTTTTTATTCCGACGAACATTTACTCATTTACCATTTTATCTGCGATTGCGTTTATCGGGATCAGCATTCCGAACGGTATTACATGGGCGCTTGTTTCCGATATTATCGATTATGGCGAATGGGTTTCGGGAGAGCGGAAAGAAGCGACTACATACTCGTTGTTTAACTTTTCACGCAAGCTTGCCCAGTCTCTGGCTGGTTTTTTATCCGGTATCAGTTTAACACTGGTCGGCTATGTGCCAAATGTGGCGCAGTCAGCTGGTACGCTGCTCGGCATTAAAGGGATGCTGACGCTTTATCCGGCTGTAGCGCTGACTATTGCGGTTTTAATTATCGGATTTATGTACAAGCTTACGGATGAAAAGCATGCGCAGATTATTAAAGATCTTGAAGCAAAAATATAATGGGGATGTAGGGTGCTGGAGGAACGGCTATGGTACTATTAGAGGGAGTAAATCTTGAGTTCTAAAGGGTGAATGGAATGGTTACGATTAAAGATATTGCAAAACTCGCAAATGTATCCCACACCACCGTTTCAAGAGCGCTGAATAACAGTGTATCGATCAAGGAGGACACGCGGAAAAAGATACTGGATTTAGCCGCCCAGCTGAACTATACACCCAACTACAGTGCTAAAAGCCTTGTTTTAAAAAAATCGTATACGATCGGCTTGTTTTTTACGAGCATTTCAACGGGAACGTCGCCAAGCTTTTTTGCCGAAACGGTAAAAGGAGTAAACAGCGTAATTGGCGAGGAATTCAACTTGTTTGTGCGCGGGATCGATGATTATAAAGATTATGCGTCGATTACAAAGCTGCGGTTTGACGGAATTATTTTAATGAGCCAAAGTGAAGTGGACAACACGTTTGTATATCATGTTCTGCAGCAAAAAATCCCGCTTGTGGTCTTGAACCGGCAGGTCGAGGAACAAAAAGCGATCAATATTTTGTCAAATGACCGGGAAGGGTCATTTCAGGCAGTGGAGCATTTAATTCAAAACGGCCATACAAAAGTTGCGATCATCAAGGGGATGAAAGGATTTAAGTCGACGGTAGAGCGGAAAGAAGGATATATGGAAGCGCTTATTCGCCATCAGCTTCCTGTTGAGCGCCATTATATTGAATGCGGAAGCTATGATATGCCGAGCGGTTATGCGGCAATGGAGCGGCTTCTGGTACAGGAGGACCCGCCGACGGCTGTTTTTTGCTCCAATGACGACATGGCGATCGGCGCAATGAATGCCGTGTTTGCGCATGGATTAAAAGTGCCAGACGATATCTCTATTGCTGGCTTCGATGATATTGGCTTTTCCCAATATACCACGCCAAGCTTAACGACTGTAAAGCGTCCGATTGAAAAAATAAGCGTTCAAGGTGCGAAGAAGCTTTTGGGGCTTATGGAAGGGTCGATAGAAACAGGGGAACGGATTTTTGTAAATACGGAATTGATGATCAGGAATTCTGTCAGTAAACAAAAAAAATAAACCCAGGCGGCCTATTTTTTTATATGGTAAACAGACAGCCCGGGCCTGCTTATTCTGTAAAGCAAAGAAATGCAGCAGGGAAAGCTTTTTGCTTTTTCGTTTCATGAAAAGGACTTGGCGGGATTTGAACCCGCAAGATACACAATAGTCATTCCAGGAAGCTGTTGGCCGCTCTCGCCGTTGAGCTACAAGTCCGTGTTTTTAGTATAAACAAATAAACAAATCTTATACACAGGTGAGCGGAATGTTGAAGCCCGCACCTACAAAAAAGGACTGATATGAATCATATCAGTCCTTTTTTTGCCCGAAGGCTACATCATGAATCGTACCTCTAGAGATCATTGAGCTGTTTCAAGCGTTGACCAAATGAACGGCGAATTACTGCTGAACGAGTCTAACGAGCAGGTGAGCCAGCTGGTGCTGCTGCTCTTCGTTTCCGACTTTCCAAAGCTCTTGAAGCAATTTTTCCTCACGGTTGCGCGGTTCCTCATGCGCTGCCAGATAATCGGCTACTTTTTGCGCTGTTTTTGCAAGCTGCTCTTCATTCATGCCCAGCTTTTCACCTTTTTCCACTTTCTCGCCAAGGTAATTTTTAAAGGTGTCAAAACTTGCCAGAATGTCTTCTTTTTTATCTTGACCCATTGACTGTACTTTTTCTTCTACTTGACCTTGCGTTTCTGGAATTTCGTTTCGATTTAAGTCTGCCATGTAACATCTCTCTCCTTTCGGTATTCCTTATTTGGTTGCCCCATTTGGAGAGAAATCAAACATAAAAACACATCTCAATGTGCTGGTAAATGATGCAGCCCTTTTACAGAAGGGGGTCTAGCAAAAAAGTTTTTTATTCATAAAAGACATGTTTCTGAAGAACATCAAGCGCATGCGCGATCGTATCCATTTTTTCGTTGGTTGTGTCTCCAATTCGTTCCAAAAATCGTGCATGAATTTGCTTAAACACTTCATCCATCATAGCTCGTCCGTCCGCTGACAAGTGAATGAACTGCTTTCTGCGGTCTTCCTCACTTTCTTTTCGTTCAACCAGCCCTTGCTCAGTGAGCTTTTTGAGTTCACGGCTCGTATTCGGCATGGAGATATGAAAACATGAGCTGATATCGCTCGGTGTAAGAGGCTGGCGGCTGACGGCAATGTGCTCGAGGATGCTGTACTGAAGAGCTGTCAGCCCTTCAGGCATTGCATCTTTTGTCAGGTCGTGCTGAACGCGGTGGACTGAGGCAATAAAAGAAACAAAGTGCTCGAATAATGTATCGTTGGTCATTGTTTTCACCTCATATCGGTACGATACCAAATTGATTATCAAAAAACAATTATCAATTGACAACTATTTAATCTCCTTATATGATTTACTTATCAAATGATAAGTAAGGGGGCAGCGCTTTGAATGTATTGGTGATTTATACGTATCCTCACCATAAAAGCTTAAATGGCGCTTTTTTGCAAAAGGTGATCGACGGCTGCAGTGAAAATGATCAGGTGCATGAAGCGAAAGTGATAGACTTGTACAAAGAAAACTTTCATCCAGCTTTACTATTTAATGAAACGAAGCGGCGCCGGGAGATGCATAAGGATCCGGACCTGGCTTCCTACAGAGAGCTGATCACCTGGGCGGATAAGCTTGTGTTTGTTTACCCCATCTGGTGGGGAAGGCCGCCGGCCATGCTGCTTGGCTTTATTGATCAAATGTTTGCAGCAAACTTTGCGTATCGTGACGGGCTTGGACTTTTCCCGGAAGGGCTTCTGGCAGGGAAATCGGCGGTTTGTGTATCAACGATGAAAGGGCCGGCACATTATCCACGGTTCTGGCTCAATAATGCGCACCAAGTATTGATGAAAAGGGCCCTGTTTGGCTTTGTCGGCATTAAACGGGTAACCTTTTTTGAGTTTGGCAATATGGAAAAGGAAAATGGGAATCAGGAAAAAAAGCTCGACCGCATTTACCGGTACTTTAAACGAATGAAGCGGTAACACTTAAAAAAAGCCCTCCTTCATCAAGGAGGGCCCAGGCTATTTTATTCAGATTCAATATCTGCATCGCGGACGATGTTTTTTCCGTAAAAAATTTCATCCATTTCATGATGGAGCTTTTCGGTAATATTTTTAATTTCTTCTTTGTCTAAATCGTTTTTCGTGTGACCGAACAAATAGTTATCCAGGTCAAATTCGCGCAGTTTACACTTTGTATGGAAAATATTTTCCTGATAAATATTCACATCGATCATATGATATAGATCTTTTACATCCTTCGGAATGTAGTTTTGAATGGAATTAATATCGTGATCAATAAACAGCTTATTGCCGTTGATATCACGCGTAAAGCCGCGCACGCGGTAATCCATCGTCATAATGTCTGTATCAAATGAATGAATAAGGTAGTTGAGTGCTTTTAGCGGAGAGATTTCGCCGCAGGTGGATACATCGATATCAGCCCGGAATGTGGAGATTCCTTCGTTTGGATGATACTCCGGATACGTATGAACGGTAATATGGCTTTTATCAAGCGCCATCACGACCGTGTCAGGCAGGGGACCTGGGGACTCTTCCTGTGATTCCCCGCGCGAGTCTGGGTGAACAGGCCCTTCTGAAATAAGCATCGTTACACTTGCGCCCTGAGGGATATAATCCTGCTTTGCAATGTTTAACACGTGAGCGCCGATAATATCGGTTACCTTTTTTAAAATTTCTGTCAGCCGGTCTGCGTTGTATTGTTCATCGATATATTCAATGTACGCTTTTCGTTCTTCTTTTGTTTTTGTCCAGCAAATATCGTACATATTAAAGCTGAGCGATTTTGTCAGGTTATTAAAATCGTGCAGCTGGATACCTTGGCTTTGTTTAATGACCATTGTTACGCACTCCTTTGTTTCCATAATGGATATGTTTATGTTACCCGTCCAGACGAGGAAAAAACAACCCTTTCCCTTTAAGAAAAAATTTCACAAAAAAGAAGCGGAAAAGCATCCGCTTTTTTGACTCATTAAATATCCATTTCCCAGCGTTCTTGTTCCGTTTTCTTTAGCTGGTCTTCTGTTTCCTTCGGGTGAACGGTACGGAATTTATGATGGTCCGCCGGTATAATTTCTACCATCTTGGCAATCATGTCCGCCGGGTTGAATTGGTTCTTCAGGGCTTCTTCCTGCCGTTTCATATCTTCTTTCCGGGTAAAATGCGTTTCTTCATTGAACCATTTCCATTTTTCTTCAGCGCTTCGGTCATTAAAGCCGGTTGCGTACGCCCCGGGGTTGATCGTCGCTACCTGCACGCCGAATTCCTTCAATTCCGCCTGCAGCGTTTGGGCAATCCCTTCAATCGCATGCTTGGTTGCGGTGTAAGGGCCTACATAGGGTGTGGCTGAAATACCGGCCATCGAGCTCATAAACACAATTTTGCCCTTGCCGCGCTGGACCAACTGGCGGGCTGCGATCTGAACGGTTTCGAGCGTCGCAAAAACATTTACTTCAAACAGTGCCCGAAAGCGGTCCATTGGCACTTCGGCAAGCGGCCCGCCTTCGTTAATCGCCGCATTGGCAACGAAAATGTCAAAATCATAGTCCGCAATCTGGGCAGTATCACGCGGATTGGTAATATCAAGCTTAATTACATCAATATCAAGGCCCTGCTCCTGAACTTCCCGAAGCAGGTCTGTTTTCTGGGCGGTAATTTCAGTGGCCGCGATCACGCGATGGCCGGATTGAGCCAAACCGATCGCAGCTCCGCGTCCGAGCCCTGTTCCTGCGCCCGTGATGAAAATGGTTTTTTTCATATGTATGCCTCCTGTTAAAAGAACGTGTCCCTTTTGACGTTCCCTCTTTACAGGCAGTAAAACATTAAAATAAAACAGAAAAAAACACAGCAGATTAAGCTAACGCACTTTTTTCGGCATACAGTTTCAAAAAAATAGCTCTAACAATAGGACCGACTACAATCAGCTGCAGAGGAAGAGCAAACAGAGCGTTTTTCCAAAGTGTATCTGCATAGAGCTGGGGAAAAGCAGGTGTAATGCCTACATTCACCACAACACCATACAGAGACATAAATAAAACCATAAAGAAAATCATGAAGCAGGACATGCATAAAATTTTCTGGATTGGTTTTGTTTGCTCAGTTGTGATCTTGTTCAAAAGAAACCGTGCAGCAGGACCCGCTACGAATACATCCAGCAAAAGAGCAACGACAAATCCGGGAATCAATCCGGTAATCAAGTGCCCAAAAAAGTGTGAAGAAAAGCCTTCGAGCAGCAGAAGGTTATACATACTCATAAAAATGACCATGCCTACACACATCAACATGGTAAACATAAATTTTTCCTTTTTTGTTTGTCCCATTACTCAAACTCCTTTTTTGTATTGTCAACGTTGTTGACGATTCATTATATCGGCTCGTTTTCTTATTGTCAACGACGTTGACATAAAGTGAAAGCCTCTTTATTGTTAAGAAAAGACCATTAGAAAAGGAAGGTTGATTATGCAAAAAAAGAGCTATTTACCGGATTTGCTAAGTGACAAACACTTGCTGCTCCGCCAAAAGGTTCGAATGCTGTGGCAACAGTCAGGCAGGGAAGATGTGACACTGGCAGAGTCCCACTTGATCAGTCTGCTTGAGGATCAGTCGGAAACCATCGCTGGTGCTGCAAGAAAAATGAATATTTCACGCCAGGCCGTTCATCGATGTGCTAAAGGGCTGATTGAAAAAAACTATATTGATGACAAAACGATACAAAAAAATGAGCGTGACAAAGTGCTGGTACTCACGGACAAAGGCAGTGCTTTTTGCAGGGAGATCATTGAGGTGAAGCAGCAAGTAGAAGAAGAGATTGCCGAAAAGATTGGACATGAAAACGTAATCTGGCTAAAAAAGCTGCTGGAGGAGAACTGGGACAATAAAATCATGTAAATGAGCGGCAGCTTATGTGCAAACGCTGTCCTTTTTTCGTTTGTGTTTGAGGAGCAGGGGGTACAGGATAAAAAAAGCGGGAGATGATCAAGGTGGAACAGGAAAAGCAGATATTCTATGTGGATTTAAACAGTGAAAGTATCCTGCCCGAGCCGATAGACAGCCCAAGCTTTGTTATTCATGCGAACCCAAAAGAAGCCGATGTGTTAAAAGCGGTAATGGATGATAAATACGGAGCCGATGTGGAGGCGTTTGTTCGTGCGCATATTCCTTATTTAGAATATCATCATGATCCGCAAAACGACCGTTACGACGCTTCACAAAGGGTTCTTTATTCTCTGATTTATTTGTTGGGAGACCAAGCAGCAAAACAGCATATTGAGCAGATGGGGATTTTAACAGACCGAAAAGAGGACGACCCGGATGAAATTCAGCGTTTCAGATAAAAAGGTGCGTGTTATACGCACCTTTTTTCATGGGCAGCAACAGTTGTCCGTTTCTTCTCATACTCTAGTTCTACAAGTGCCCGCGTAATAAAATCAGCTGTTTTATTGGCCATTTTATAAACAAGTGAAAGGCGTGTGCCTTGAAGTACCTGAATCGGAAGAAACCCGCCGACATTAACAATCCCGGAAATATGATAATCGCCGATTGGCGGCAGGTCTTTTTGAACGCCGGCACCAGGTTTTAAGGCACCTTGTTCTAAGCTGACGGTGCCGATGTTAGCAGCGGCACCGAGGCAGGCGTCAATTGCGATAATAAGCGGATTTGCATGCTGCTGTCGGATCTGTTCAACCGTTTCGGCTAAATTTTTAGCATGAACTGGGTGGTCCAGGCACCCATACACAGAAACATGCGTGTATTTACGGAGGAAAAAGGTTTGTTTTAATTTAAAACCAACGAAAGGACCATAGCTGTCACCGGCCGACCGGTCCGTGCCTATGCACACAAAAACGATCTCCCGGCGGCTGGATAAAATAGGTTTTAATTCGTTTTTTAAATTATGCACAAAAAATGTATCATCTACACATTGTCTCATTGCCGACAAACCCCCTTCTGTTCTTTATTGAGAATTAAGTTCATTATATAGTTCTTTATAAAGAAAGTAATATTTTACCGAATAATGGTAAGATCATGCTTGGCAAAACAGATAAAACGGCATTTGATTCACATCTTTTAGAGTGAGGCAATGCAGGTGGAAAAAATAATTGGAATCTTTAGCCTATGCTTTGAGCCGCTTATGGCAGCGGCGTACATCCGAATAGGCCGGCACGCTCTCGATTGGGCCGCTTTTTAAAGGCTTCTTACATATAGTATGCCCATTATCGCAAGTTATTATATGAAACGGCTTTCCATATTTTTTAAGAAGGATCCTGCACGTTTAAGAATGTTTCTTGCGACGGGCAGCAATGGCAGCTGCCGCTTGTTTTGAATGCGCTGCAAGAAGACAAAAAAAGACAGAAAAAGGAGCGCGGTCTTTTCAGAATGCGCTTTTTGTCGGCATTTGATGAACGATTTTTACAGGTAAATCTTGTATTCTAGCGAAATGATTAAATAAAGGAGGATGATTATTGTGAAAACGAGCAACCGTACATACTTACAATCGATTACGTATCATGTGGTAAACCGGCTGGGGAAGTCAAAATGTGCTTTATGTAAAACAAAAGGAGAGCCACTGTTTCAAGTGAATCAGCACAATCGAAAGCGAAGTGTCTGCTCGAAATGCGCTGTATACGCAGAAGCAAGAATCTTCCGGAAACATGCATAATGAAAGACTTTGTCAAAGTCTCCAGGCGTGAAAGCATCGAATTCCCTGCCGTTATATGCTTTATGAATAGTCATGTTTTATCCTATTATGAGAGAAAATAAACCAGTTTGTGCAAAGCTTGCAGGAACAAGCTTTAAAAATGGGAAGAAAGTGCCGCGCCAGCTCACATTCAACTGGGCGGGCTGGCATGTGTTTATTTATAATCAGTATCTAACACCGTTTGCAGCAGGCCAGCGGTGTTAAAGCTGTTTTTAGCTTTTAATGTAGTGTAATGAGCGGTCTTTTTGGGACGATTACGAGATTAATAGTACGTTTTTATTTGTAAAATCAGATGTAGGCAGCTGCAGCAGACAAGAGAGGCGGATTACTGCCCGGTAACACCTCCTCACAGTAAACGTGTTCATTGGGATTTAACGATCCGGCCAAGGCAGAAGAAACCGAAGAAGAAAAGCGGGCTTTTTTCAGCGGGTACGTAATGAAATTGGTGAACGTATCAGCCGCTTTGCGCAAACAGGTGAGTAAGAAAAATCGGGGAGGCTTCTCCCGGCTTTTTTACTATGAGAGCAAAGTATAGGAGCCTGGCGGGCATACCGGTTTTAGAAGCGGTGCCAATAGGCAATACTATATATGGGAAGTAGATCAAGACACCGCCGGAAGGCTTCCGCACGTTTTTATGCAGGGAGCACATTCCGGCGGAGCAGCAATATAACATTGAATGGCGAATCTTGCCTAAGAAGCATTTGTTTTAGCTCTGCTGCAGGAATAAACGGTACTGGAGGTGAAGACTATATTTGTCAGCTTGTTCTCATTTGCCGCTTTTTGATCTTTGCAGTTCACGTAAAAATCCCATGGAAGCAGCGAAAGCAGCAGCACGCGGCGGAACTCCTTGCTTCATTAAAGCATCTGTTGTTTCCTGAATGCGCTGGCCTGTATTTTGCGGTTTTTCCATCCTGTCCACTCCTTTCTCTATTTACGTTTAGCTTGGAGCTGGCCGTTCTTTTTTATGTGGGAAAAATACTGGTTTATGAAGTATTTTTGTGTTTTTATTCCTTAATAAAACGTTTACAGTTTTTTAACAATATAAATTTTTCCATACCCCTTTACAAATGGGCAAAACCGGCGTATAGTACGTGTTTATCAGGCGTTTGCGCCAATCTTTATTTACGAGCAATGGAGGGAACAGCGAGGTATGTTGACTAAGTTAATGAACCAGGTAAAAGGCCGCATCGGTTCACCGCATATCGACTTGTTGCTGGATAAAAATGAATTTATGCCCGGCGAAAAAGTGACGGGTTCATTTGTCATAAAAGGCGGTTTATTTGAACAGAAATTAAGCCGGCTTGAGTGTGATTTACTGACAGGAAGCGATGAGGCGCCCGCTGGAGATGCGATTATGATTTTTATGTCAGAGCATATTCCGCCGAATGCGTCCAAGCGTATTCCGTTTTCGTTTCAGCTGCCAGAGCAATTAAGTGAAAGCCGTTATTATTTCCAAACGAAGCTTTGCTTTGGTGAAGGAAAAAAATGCATTGGACAAGATCCTATTCGTGTTGTGCAGCCGTCTTTTTCTTAAATCGTGAGTAGACGTTCCAAAGAAGGGTATAACGAAAGAACCGTTATGCGAAAAGGAGCGGATGTATATGAAACCGGATATACAGACCTTTCAATGTAAAGATGATGGTGAAATCCCGAATAATGGGAGGTTCCCGGTCATCGTTTATAAGCAGGTATTTACGGATACACCAAGCGAGATAGAGCCGGCATTTAACCGGAATGGCTGGACGAACAGCTGGGTGAATGGTATTTTCGATTATCATCATTACCATACCAATACACATGAAGTGCTTGGAGTAAAGTCTGGAGACGCGGTTGTACAGATCGGCGGGGAGCAGGGCGAACGGCTGGAGATTCAAACGGGCGACGTGATCGTACTTCCCGCTGGAACGGGCCATAAGCGGCTCAGCCAAAGTCCGGATTTTTCTGTAGTCGGTGCGTACCCGAATGGGCAAAGCCCTAATTTAAAAAAGCTTGATACAGGTTCCCGGGCACAGTCTCTTAGCGAAATTGAACAAGTGCCAGCAGCCGAAACGGATCCCGTTTTTGGCGAAAGAGGGCCGTTGCTGGACTATTGGAAGGATTGTAAAGAAGACGGCTGCGATTGAGCAGCTTTTTTTTATGCCAAAAATGCCGAACGGCAGTGCTTCTGCGGAAAACCGTCCTTTTTTAAAAACCATCTTCTTAAAGGAGCCGGTTTTTTTTATATTAAAAACCGGCCGCAAAATTATACTTTAAAAAGCCGCGGTGCGGTTTTTAAAAGAAAGACAAGAACAATGGTGCATACTAGAAATGTGAGAAGAGCGGCGCTGCCATTGATAGCCAGAGAGTAAAGGGCAGCCGGCATGTCTTCCGGCGCAGCCTCTCCAAAATACACCCATCCGGCAAGGAAATGCCAAAAGTAACGGGCCAGGCAGCCGATGAACACAGCCATGACAATGGATTTTGCCGTAATATTACGGCCGGCGAACAGCCCGGCAAGACCAATTAATGAAAACGCAATAAAGTATTCAATAAATGCTTGAAGTGGTGTTAAAACGTAAGCAGTGCCCAGTACAATCTGTAAAAGCCCCCAAACAAAGCCGGAAGCCATTCCTGCTTTCCATCCCCAGCGCAGTGACAAAAGCAGAACGGGAATCATGGCAATTGAAATCTTTACCCATGGAAAAGGCTCAATAGCAGGCAGAACATCAATAATATAGGCAAGAGCAGCTATGATCGCTGCTTCAATTAAGGCTTGAAGCGGCAATTTTCGATTCAATGTTTTTCCTCCTTTCTTTGCCGTACGCGAAGAAGGAAGAAAAGGTACAAATCCTTGCGCCGGCATAATCCGACAGGCTCCATGGAACCAGATAAACACTGTTTTTAGCCCGAAGGCTCCCCATATGGCCTTGTTCATTGTAGCAAAGAACAAGAAAAGACAAACGGATACAGTAATGGAAACATTTATAAAGGGCAGGTTTGGCAGCTGAACAGCCAGATTTTCTACACTCCGGCTGTAAAAACGGATTTGTTACAATAGAAGAAAAATGGAGGCGACATATTGGATGAAATCATCTGTTTGCGAGTTGTGCGGCCGCTCGCCGGTTGAAACGACCGTTCACCATTTAACGCCGAGGGAAGAAGGAGGATCGTATGGGCCGACGGCTGACTTGTGCCTGCCGTGCCACAAGCAGATTCATGCACTTTACACTAATAAAGAACTGGCTGTTCGTCTCCATTCGATTGAGCGGCTGCGCCAGGATGAAAAAATCAGCAAGTATATAAAATGGATCCGCAAGCAGCCGACTGAAACGCTTGTCCGTGTGCGTAAGTCAAATGAACGAAAGCGGTCCAGATAAACGCAAAGACGGCTCTTAAAGGAAGCCGTCTTTGCGTTTCGTTAGTTTGTTGGTGTGATGCCTTTTATCATATGGGCAAGCTTATACTGAATCCGCTCATAAGCTTTTGCTTCATTTGTGTTTCTTTTATCAACAACACGATTTTGATTATCCATAAACAAATACGGGTGCTCGCTCGGTCCCTGATAGAAATAATACGTCGGTCCTTGCTTCTTCAGCAGTTCGAAAGGTGCGCCTTCATAGCGAGGCAGCTTCGACTCCGGTACGGCCCAAATAATAGCAAGTATCGGCTTGTAGCCCAGGTAGGCCGTGTTATTGTAATAAAAATATGTTCCATATGAACCGATTTTATCTTTTTTATTTTCTGTCGTTACCTGTGTTTTCATGTAGTTAGGCAGTTCCAGCTTATATTTAAGTGCTGTATTCGTGTAGGTATATGTTTTATAATCGTCATTTAGGGCACGCGCTAGAAAGACCGAAAATTGCGAGCGTGTCAGAGCTTGATTCGGCTTAAAGGTTCCATCGGGATAACCGAGCGTAATATTTTGGCTGGCAAGCGCAGTAATATAAGGATGCCCCCAGAAGCTCTTCGGTACATCTTTAAATGAAACAGCATCAGATGCTTTCCATTTGAATGCGGCAGTCAGCATACGTGCCATCTGGGCGCGTGTGATCGGTTCTGCAGGTTTTAAAGATGTGCTTTTGGGAAATAATCCTTCGTCCACAACCGCGGCTGCTTCTGCATAGCCGCTGCTTGATTTCGGCAGGTCATTAAATTCTGGAGCCGGGCGGTTTGTTAAATCCAGATTCAGCGCTCTTGCTGTCATAATCATGGCTTGAATTTTAGTAACAGGCGCATTGGGCTGAAACGATTGATCCTTAAAGCCGCTAATGATTTTTTTGTTCGTTAAATAAACAATTTCTTCGTTCGCCCAGTACGACTGGCTGACGTCTTTGAACGCAGCTGATGCGGAAATGGACTGGGTAAACAACAAGCCTGCAGCAAGTAAAACAGCATACACTTTCTTCATGATTTTTCTCCTTTTGTAAAAAAATAATTTATTTGGTTCTTTTTTACAATAACATTATTTTACACTTGTTAACACCTCTAATTGGAAAATAGTTCAAAAAGAGCAAGGGAACCAGACTCTATAAGAAATGCCTGCTGAGATAAAAGAGGGTGGAAGGAAGCATTGCAAAAAGTGGTTGCCTTTTGTGGAAAGGAATATAGCGTAATCTATTACTATCGAAGTTGGTTCAAGAGAATCGGTACTTCTCTGTTTTATTTTTTAGAGGATGACCATTGCGGATTATTTGCGGAGACGCCCGCGGCAATCGGGGGTAGTAAAACTAGGGAATAAAGAAGATTTTTTTGGAGATGTAGATATAGGAGAAAGAGAATGGGGATCGTTCAAAGGAGCCGCTTCTTTGGTTTGGTATTGGAGAAATACCCAGCAGGCAAAGGAGTCCCGAATTTGAACGTTATCCTTAAGAAGATTTTTATCAAGGTGATTCGTACTCAGAAATCCTGGATTCCTGTTGAATAAAAAACGGTCCAGCATGAATGAACTAAAATGCCGACTGCTATCGCTAAAAACAGGAAATGGGTGATCTGCAGACGGTGTTCCCGCTTTGTTTTCACGAATAAAATAATCCACAGCACAGCGAGCAGATTATGCAAAACAAACAGTCCGTCCATCAAAAACAGCTCCTTCCTTACAGCTTATTGTGCCCGGGGATCACCGTAAAGACAACCAGTCTGTCAGGTTATCTGACCAAGAACAAAACCGGCTGCTTTCAAAGCGTTTTTTATTCTTCTATCCTTGCGTGATAGAGAAGATACTCGACGGTAGCAGCAAAATGTTGTATATTTTATAAATGCGCTTCTCACTAAAAGATAATTTTATAAAAAAGACTTTGGATGATTATGAATAGGTTGGAAGAAGGGAATTAAAATGAATCGATTGTTTTTAAAGCCGTTACACTTTTTTGCTTTAGCGGTTATTTTGGTTTGGCTGAAATCGTACATTGCCTACCTCACAGAATTTCAGCTGGGGATCAACAATGCGATGCAGACATTTCTTCTATTTTTAAATCCGCTCAGCTCAGCGGTTCTCTTTTTAGGGCTCGCCCTGTTTTCAAAACGAAGCGGCAGATGGATTCTTGTATTCAGTAGTATTATGACGCTGATTTTATACAGCAACATCCTATACTACCGTTTCTTCAATGACTTTGTTACGCTGCCGACACTGTTTCAAACGAGCAACGCCGGGCATTTGGGCGGAAGCATTGCCGATTTAACAGAATGGCATGATGTCATTTATTTCGCAGATTTAGTGATTCTTGCAGTGGTTCTTTGGATGAAAAGAAAAGAATGGAAGCTTCAGGTTACACCGAAAAGAAAAGTACTGGCGATTTTGGCAGCCGGTGCAGTAGTTTTTGCGGTGAATCTGGGTCTTGCGGAAGCAGACCGTCCGCAGCTTCTGTCTAGAGCGTTTGACCGCAACTATTTAATCAAATATTTAGGCGCATACAATTACACGGTATATGATGCGATTCAAACAGTGAAAAACGAGAAGCAAAGCGCTTTTGCGAGCAGTGACGACCTAACAAATGTGGAAAACTACACAAAGTCTCATTATGCAGCGCCAAATGAAGAGTATTTCGGGAAAGCAAAAGGGATGAATGTGATTAAAATTCACCTTGAGTCGTTTCAAACATTTTTGATTGATTACAAGTTAAACGGCCAGGAAGTCACACCGTTCTTAAATTCACTGGCGCACAACAACGAGTATATGTATTTTGATAACTTCTTTCATCAAACCGGCCAGGGGAAAACCGCTGACGCTGAATTGATGATGGATACTTCGCTGTTCGGCCTGCCGCAGGGATCTGCGTTTGTTCTCAAAGGCCGCAACACCTATCAGGCTGCACCGGCAATTTTGAACCAAAAAGCAGGCTATACAAGTGCTGTTCTGCACGGTGACTATAAAACATTCTGGAACCGGAATGAAATTTACAAGCAAATGGGCGTAGACACGTTTTTCGATGCCAGCTATTACAACATGGAAGGCGACCGGAAAATCAACTACGGTTTGAAAGACAAGCCGTTCTTTGAAGAGTCTATTCCAATGCTTCAATCAATGGAGCAGCCGTTTTACGCGCATTTAATGACGCTGACTAACCATTTCCCATTTGTTATGGATGAAGGAGATGCAACGATTGAGCCAGCGACAACGGGAGACGGCACTGTAGACCGGTACTTCCAGACGGCACGTTATATGGACGAAGCACTCCAGTCATTTTTTGCAGACTTGAAAAAAGCTGGTTTATACGATAACTCCATGATTCTCATTTACGGTGATCACTACGGCATCTCCGAAAACCATAACAAAGCGATGGCGCAAATTATGGGCGAAGAGATTACGGACTTTAAAAACACACAGCTGCAGCGCGTACCGCTGTTTATCCACGTGCCAGGTGTTGAAGGCGGAGTGAAACACCAGTATGGCGGCGAAATTGACGTCCTGCCGACGATGCTTCACCTTTTAGGCATTGACAATAAAGAATTTATTCAGTTCGGTACGGACCTCCTTTCACCGGAGCACGATGAAGTAGTAGCATTCCGCAACGGCGACTTTGTATCACCGAAGTACACATCGATTGATGGAACGTACTATGATTCAAAAACAGGTGCAACATTAGAGCCGACCGCCGATATGCAGGCGGCTAAAAAGAAAGTAGCTGATCAGCTGTCTTTCTCTGATCAAGTATTGTATGGTGATTTACTGCGCTTCCATGATATAGAAGGCATGGAGCCGGTTGACCCAACTCAGTACCAGTACGGAAAAGAAACAGCCGAGGAATAAGATTGTAATAAAAAGCCCGCAGAGCCATTCTGCGGGCTTTTTTATATAACAAATAGATGCTCCTTACTTTAGTTGGTAAAAACGAATGATGCTGCCTGATAACAGCCGCTTCAGCTTTGCAGACGCCTGCATATCTTGTTAATAGATTCATTGAAAGGAGGAAAAGAGATGTGTTCGGGCTTCAGCAGGAACGAGTGTCACTGCGGTTGTTCACATGGCCACGGCCGGAGTTGTTTAGGCAGGCATAACTGCTGCGTAAACTGGATTCGTGATGAGTTTTATGTGATATCGAGCGACCCTTGCTTTAAAAAAACAGTCCATCACTGTTCAGGAGAAAGATTTCATGACGTTCAGCGAATGATGTTGGGGGATCTATGCAAAGTTTGCTTTCAAAATCCGCTGTGTAAAAAATGCATGAGGTAATGCTTCTGCAGGAAAAATAATAAATGAAAGCTTGAGGAATGTAACGACCCTCAGGCTTTTTATGTTTAAGAGCATAGTTATGTCATGCATAGCTTTACTTGTTTTGGTGAAGCATCACAAATGGCAGCAGAACAAGTGGGAAATAAAATTCAGTACCTTGTAATAATTAGTAGTGGATATTACTATATATTTACATCGTATCAAGTATAAACCGGTACTGTTTATTATACAGTAGTGGAAAGAGGTGAATAACGTTTGAATGTACAATTTAAAAAAGGAGTTTTGGAATTATGCGTACTGGCACTTTTAAATAAAAAAGACCGGTACGGCTATGAGCTGGTGCAAAAGATTTCGGACCAGATTGAGATTTCAGAAGGCTCCGTTTATCCGCTGCTGCGCCGCCTGACAAAAGAAGAATACTTTACGACCTATTTGCAGGAATCATCCGAAGGTCCATCACGCAAGTATTACGCGTTAACGGACAAAGGACGCACCTATCTGCGCGAGCTGATTGCAGAATGGAATGAATTTTCAAGAGGAGTTAACCAATTAATTAAAGAGGGTGGGAATGATGAATAAACAGCAATTTTTGCGTGAGCTTGATTCGTCGCTGGAAGCTATTTCTTCAGCTGAGCGGCGTGAGATTTTACAGGATTATGAAGAATATTTTTCTATTGGGCTTGAAGAAGGAAAAACGGAAGAAATGATTGCTTCCTCACTCGGTTCGCCGCGCCAAATCGGCAAAGAACTGGCCGCGTCGCATCAGGTAGAGCGGGCAAAAACATCTGCCACGGCCGGCAATATAATGCGGGCTGTCTGGGCGGTTATCGGACTGGGCTTTTTCAATTTAATTATCGTACTTGGCCCATTAGTGGCGCTTATCGGAGTGTTGGCCGGCGGATGGGCTGCTGGCGGTGCAGGCGTGACTTTTCCACTGGTGGTTATAGTAAGTGCTATTCTAAATACAGGAACATTTGAATGGTACGACGTATTTGTTTCTCTTGCGTTTGCTGGACTCGGCATATTTATTTTAATTGGTATGTTTTTTGCGACAAAAGCACTGTTAAAAGGATTCGTCCGTTATTTAAAATGGAACGCATCTCTTGTAAAAGGAGGATTGCAGCATGATTAAGAAATTGTCTGTTTTAGCCCTTTTTTTGCTGCTGATTGGCGGCACTGGAGCCGTTTTAACGTTCAGCCGGTCCAACACGGCGGCCCAGATTTCAGAAAGTAAAACATTCAGTGCTGCTCCCATCAACACAGTTGAACTTAATACCGACAATGCGGAAGTAAACGTTATGGTTACACCTGAAGAAACGGCTAGAGTAGAGGTAAGCGGCGCCGGTAATCCTGATAACGATATTTCATTTGATGCAGATACGGAAGACGGAGCATTAAAGGTACAGCTTCATGAACAGCAGCGGAAATTTTTCACGATTGGCTTTGTTTCATCAGATTTGACATTAAGTGTGTATCTGCCTGAAAAAACCTATCAGTCGATTTATATTACTAATCGCAACGGGCGTGTACAGCTTCAAAAAATGGATACAAATCAAATGGATGTTCATGTGAACAATGGGCAAATACAAGCGAAAGATATTGCGGCGAAAGAAGTCAAGGTACAAGCGGATAATGGGAAAATTTCTCTTGAACATGTCGATGGAATCTTAAATGGAAAAGTAGCGAACGGAAGCATACATGTATTAACGAAAGATTTAGACCGGTCAATGCAGCTGGCGAGCAACAATGGAAGCATTACCGTGCAAACCGAGCAAGAACCGACGAATACAACATTTGACGTGCATAAAGATAATGGCGAAATTAATATTTTAAATAAGTACAGCGATAATGCCCGTTTTGGCGAAGGGAAAAATATCATTAAGCTGAAGACAAACAACGGGAAAATTACAGTCACAAAATAAAGGTAAGAAGGAGAGCGGGAAAAATGAACGCTGTAAAAAACGTATGGAGAGAAGAGCCGGCTCTTACAGCAGCCGGTTTGCTGGGATTTACGCTGGCTGCTTTTTGTGCAGTCATGATGGCTGTTCAAGGAGTCATTGTACCGCCAGAGGGAAATTTACTCAGTGCTTTTTCATTTAATGCAGCGCTCGGCTTGTTTTTGATTACAACCGCTTTTTTAGTGCCCTTAGCCGGATTCAGCCGGCGTAAGCGGCAGATTTTTTGCTGGTCCTATCTCGTGTGCGCTTTTTACAGCTATGGAGCCGAAACGGTTCAGCATATGCGCGGCTTCTCTCCTCGGTACAGTCAGGCCGGCGGGACTGCTGATGCGATTGTCGGCGGTGTATTTGGATTGATAGCCGTTTTAATGATTGTTTATTACGTTGTGCTTGCCTGGCCGTTTTTCCGCACGCGCCTTTTAAAGGACCGGCCGCTTCTAACGATTGGTATTCGGTATGGCATGGCAGCAACGATGCTTTCATTTGCTGGAGGTCTCTGGATGATTGCCCTTCAAAGCCGCTACACCGGACTAGAAGGAAATATCATTTGGTTTCACGGCCTTGGCTTTCATGGCCTGCAGATGATGCCGATTTTGGCCCTGCTGGTTGAAAGAAATCCATCCATGTCTGAGAAAAGCCGGCGGCGCTTCCTTCATGCTGGCGGCACTGCCTGGCTGTTATTGATTATCCTGATTGGATGGCAGACGACTCTGGGTTATTCTGTTTTTTATCCGAATGCTATTATGCTCATAAGCGGCGGTTTACTGATTGGCTGGGTCGCCGTATTTATCAGGGCCATTATACCGGTTTTGAAAAACAGACACCTTTCTTTGTCTCATAAAAAAATATAAAAAGAAGCAGAGGTCATCTGCTTCTTTTTATATTTTCTTCATATCGAATACATGGTAAATTACGGAAGAGTTATGCTTCAACTAAAAAATATACAAAAGCATTCGTCCAAAGTAAGGTGGAGATGATATAGTAGTAAAGAATGTAATACTTTTTTGCTAATTGAGGAGAGAGATATGCCGCACTACATACTGATTTATATCCTAGTATTGATTGCAGGTGCCTCCGTGAGTTCTTTTTTAGGAATCTACGCTTTTATAAAAATTAAACATGCACCCGGTGGAAAGTACTTTTGCGTGGCTGCCTTTCTGGCTGCTTTTTTTGCGGTAACTTATGCGTTTGAGCTGATGTCTCAATCATTGAAAGATATTTTGTTTTGGGTCGCCGTTGAATATGTGGCGATTTCTTTTCTGCCAGCGGTGATTTTGCTTATGTGCCTTGATTATACCGGGCGAAACGTCAAAAGATGGATGTATATTCCCCTGCTTGGCATTCCGGCTGCCACGCTTATTCTGCATTGGACAAATTCTTTTCATCACCTTTATTACTCCTCCGTCGGTTTGCGCACCGATACAGCCTACCCGCTGGCAAACCTTGAAGGAGGATTGTGGTTTTTTGTTCAATCCGTGTTTCTTTATTTCTGCATGGCAGCAAGTGTATGCATTCTGCTTTGGCAGCTGAGAAAAGTAACTTTTCGTTTTCGAATGCAAATTTTATTAATGGTAGCGGGCCTTTTGGTCCCGCCAGTTTCAAGTATTTTTTATATAAGCGGCTGGAGCAGGGGAATCGATCTCGGCCCGGTGTCTATGTGTCTTGCTTTTTTATTTCAAGGAGCAGCGCTTTTGCGCTTTCAAATGTTTGATGTAGTTCCTATCGCCCGTGAAACCGTTTTTGAAGGACTGGAAGAAGGGGTAGTCGTTTTAAATGAAAATGATATTGTCGTAGATTATAACCAGGCAATGAAAACCGTTCTGCCTGCTTTGACCGTTCACACGATTGGCCGGCCGCTGAGAGAAGTGATTTCGGCAAACGAGCAGCTGGCCTCCATTCTGTGCCAGGGGGAGGAATGTGATTATAAGCTCGATCAGCCCGAAGAAACGCTTCATTTCCAAGTCCGTTTTACCCCTTTAAAAGATAAAAAGGGGGAGAAGATTGGCAAAATCGTCATGTTTATCAACGTAACCGAGCGGGTGCAAATGGAAAAACAATTGCAGAAACTGGCTCGCCTGGACGGCTTGACCGGTATATTAAACCGGACTTTCTTTTTAGGTCAGGCAGAAGCGGCCTGCAGGCAGCTTCAAAAAGAAGAAGGCGTCGTCTCGATAATTATGTTTGATATTGACCATTTTAAGCGGGTGAATGATACATTCGGCCATGAAGCAGGAGACCGTGTGCTTACAAGTATTGTACACCGGGTTGGGAAGAACATGCAGGCAAACGATTTATTCGGCCGTTATGGCGGAGAGGAATTTATTATTTTCCTTCCCCACGCTTCTTTACCAGAAGCACGCGAGCGGGCAGAGGCTATCCGTAGAGCTATCGCAGAAACGGTCATTCAGCTGGGAAAAGAGACGCTCAGTGTAACATCGAGTTTTGGCCTGTCCCATACGCGGATCCAAGCAGGCAGTCCCGATTCTCCGGTACAGGAACTGATGCGTGAGGCGGATCAAGCGCTTTATACGGCTAAACGAAATGGCCGAAATCGTGTGCAGGTGTTTAAGCAGGCACTTTAAGTGAAAGCAGCTTCCAGGAGACAAGGAATCTATTAGAGAAGGAGAACATCACGCCTGTTCTCCTTTTTTCTATGTAGAAACCGTCGATTAAGGCGCTTACTTTTATAGGGAATGTGTATTTAAACAAAGATGAATCGTACAGTATGGTGGTTATCAGGAGCTTTTATGAATATTTTTTATGATCATATTCATGATACAATAGAATGAAAAAGGAGGAGAGAAATGGAAAAAAGAACATGCCCAGACCTCGGATATGCAGAGCAGACAGCGGATAGAACAGCTTATCCACAAGTCATCGCAGACCGGGGAGATGCCCTGCTGCTTCTCTACTCACATGATCAAGGCCGCGTATACATAAAGAATGAAAATAAACTGTATGCCGCGATGCATTACGAGGCTATTTTAAAGTCTGGCTATTGGAACGAGTACAGGGGAGAAAATGTGGCCGCCTGGATCAATGCCTATGCGGAAAAAGCGGATGAGCCAAAAAGCTTATTCCAATTTGTTACAAGTGAGCTGTCACAAGATGCGTTTTTGTGCTGGTTTGCGCAATGGGCGGCACCATATGGGAAAACAGCAGATGAGGTTTTACATAAATGTGCGCTGTTGTTTTTGGAGCGGATGTTTAAAAAGCATGGAGAAGTACTTCCGGAAGTGAAGTCCATTGGGATGATCCAGCAGTTTCAAGGGCTGGATGTGTTACTGCTAGTAAATGATCATGCCGCTGTTTTAATTGAAGACAAAACGAATACAAGCGATCATTCCGATCAGCTGGCCCGTTATTTGGAAGCGGTTCAAAAAGCGTATCCTCACCGAAAGCCGCTGCCGATTTACTATAAGCTAGCAAGCCAGAGTCATTATCGGTCGTGCGACAAAGCGGGTTATGCGCCATTTTTGCGGGAAGACATGATCGATGTGCTGAACGAAGGCAAGAGAGCAGGTATTACAAATCACATTTTCCTTGATTATTTAAAACGGCTGGAGGAAATCGAAGCAGGGTATCAATCATACCGGTGGCTTCCGGTTTCAGCTTGGACCTCCTCCTCATGGCAGGGATTTTACTGGCTGCTTCAACGTAAGCTTCAAAATGGAAATTGGGGTTATGTGGCCAATATGGCCGGTGGATTTGAAGGGTTCTGGTGGGCAAAAAACAGAAACCATGCGTGTTATTTCCAGCTTGAACAAAGCCGTTTATGTATCAAACTAGCAGAGCCAGATCCGCTCCGCCAGCGGGAGGCACGTATGAAGACTTTTGCGCGTCTGCTGGAGCAGCCAGCAGTGAAAGATCTCTCCTTTGAAAAACCAGGCCGTCCCCAAAATGGAAAAACGATGACGATTATGGTGAAAAACGATTATTTGCAAACGAATGAAGATGGAACTGTGAATGTGGAAGCGACGATTCATTTATTAAAAGAAGTGGAAGAAAAAGTTATATTTTCTTAAGCTTATCTGTCTCGGGAAACGATAACGCTTCGCCGCCGGCAGGAGAGGCAGCAATAGATTGCACCGCTGGGCTCTGTTCCGGCGGTTTTTTCTTTTGTTTTTATTTTGCATGACGAAGTGAACAGCCTGCCTTGCTTATAGGAGCAAACAGGCTTTTTTTACAGTTGTTAATTTCCGTTAAAAGGAAAAAAATAAAAAGTTAAACGGAGAAAATCTGCTGTTTAGAAGTGTTATATCAGAAAAGTAGTTTGTTGGCAGTTCCGAACAATGACGAGGAATGTTTGTGAATAATTATGCAGAAAGATGTTTTTAAGTACCAAACAAAGGAGATGCTGCTTACCTCAATTTTTGTCGAATTCATTCAAAAAAGCAAGACTTCTTTTGAAATGAATCTCTTTTTTTCTGCTATATCAGCCAGTTTTCGTTGTATAAGGGTATACAGTTCTAAAAAGCGACAAAATAGAATTCGGTTTATAATGGCTGACTGTTTAAGTTCCTATAAAAAACATTTTAAAGATATTTGTTACATTATGGATAATTATAGGATTTGCTATCTGTTTAAGTTCATACTATGATAAGAAAAGTGAAACTGTGATAATTAACCTATAAATCTATTTGTAAAAAAGTGCGTATTTTAAGCCTGGCATTCATTGTTGAAGCCGCGGCTGTCTTAAATGGGAAAGCATCATTTATAATCGAATCAAAAGAGAGCGTGGTCATTGGTGGGAGCCTTATCTGCAAAAACAAAATGGATCTTGTTTGTTTGTCTCATAATGGCCATCGCAGTTGTTATTGCTGTTGGAGCAGTCAGGTATGCGGACACAAAGGAAGTGATCAGCCGTATTGCCCCGGATGCGAGAAGGACGGCGGAGGCATGGGCAAAAGAGATAACAAAAGAAGAAATAAAGGAGGTTATTCAAAGTAAAAGCAGGGACAGTAAAGCAGCCCGGAAGCTTGAAGAGCATTTTAACCGGCTGTCTCGGTATGAGCCGCAGCTGACACATGGATATATATTTGGTGCAGAATTGAAAAACGGTACTGATACCCGCTTCATAGCAGCATCAACGGACTTAGCCGATGCAGCGGAGAAAAACGGTTTAGAAACGGGAGATTTTTACACACAGCCGGCCAATATTGCAAATGTAATAGAAGAAATGAAAAAAAAGAAAACCACTATCATATCCAAGCCTTATTCAGATGATTATGGAACCTGGCTTACAGTCGTTAAACCATATTTGGATGAGCACGGAGAGGTTTTTGCGTATTACGGCATTGATTATGATGTTAAGCCTTATGTAGATTATCAGCGGAAAGTACTGCTAATGACTGGGAGCATTCTTTTAGTCCTGCTGCTCGCCGTCATTTTTCTTATGATGTAAGAAGAATGAAAAAGAGCAGCCTTTATTCTTTGCGAGTCCGCCTGCTCCAACAGTTGTTGGAGTATTTTTTTTTTTTTTTTTTTTTTTTTTTTTTTTTTTTTTTTTTTTTGAAAATTTTTCCTTTTTTTTTTTAAAAAAAAAAAAAAAAAGGAAGGGGGTTTTAAAAAAAAAAATTTTTTAAAAAAAGGGGTTTTTAATT